>NZ_LIFT01000019.1:0-89995 GCF_001297795.1 Citrobacter sp. CtB7.12
TTTTCATCAGACAATCTGTGTGGGCACTACAAAGGCAGGTTCTTTAAGGTAAGGAGGTGATCCAACCGCAGGTTCCCCTACGGTTACCTTGTTACGACTTCACCCCAGTCATGAATCACAAAGTGGTAAGCGCCCTCCCGAAGGTTAAGCTACCTACTTCTTTTGCAACCCACTCCCATGGTGTGACGGGCGGTGTGTACAAGGCCCGGGAACGTATTCACCGTGGCATTCTGATCCACGATTACTAGCGATTCCGACTTCATGGAGTCGAGTTGCAGACTCCAATCCGGACTACGACATACTTTATGAGGTCCGCTTGCTCTCGCGAGGTCGCTTCTCTTTGTATATGCCATTGTAGCACGTGTGTAGCCCTGGTCGTAAGGGCCATGATGACTTGACGTCATCCCCACCTTCCTCCAGTTTATCACTGGCAGTCTCCTTTGAGTTCCCGGCCGGACCGCTGGCAACAAAGGATAAGGGTTGCGCTCGTTGCGGGACTTAACCCAACATTTCACAACACGAGCTGACGACAGCCATGCAGCACCTGTCTCACAGTTCCCGAAGGCACCAAGGCATCTCTGCCAAGTTCTGTGGATGTCAAGACCAGGTAAGGTTCTTCGCGTTGCATCGAATTAAACCACATGCTCCACCGCTTGTGCGGGCCCCCGTCAATTCATTTGAGTTTTAACCTTGCGGCCGTACTCCCCAGGCGGTCTATTTAACGCGTTAGCTCCGGAAGCCACGCCTCAAGGGCACAACCTCCAAATAGACATCGTTTACGGCGTGGACTACCAGGGTATCTAATCCTGTTTGCTCCCCACGCTTTCGCACCTGAGCGTCAGTCTTCGTCCAGGGGGCCGCCTTCGCCACCGGTATTCCTCCAGATCTCTACGCATTTCACCGCTACACCTGGAATTCTACCCCCCTCTACGAGACTCAAGCCTGCCAGTTTCGAATGCAGTTCCCAGGTTGAGCCCGGGGATTTCACATCCGACTTGACAGACCGCCTGCGTGCGCTTTACGCCCAGTAATTCCGATTAACGCTTGCACCCTCCGTATTACCGCGGCTGCTGGCACGGAGTTAGCCGGTGCTTCTTCTGCGGGTAACGTCAATGGCTAAGGTTATTAACCTTAACCCCTTCCTCCCCGCTGAAAGTACTTTACAACCCGAAGGCCTTCTTCATACACGCGGCATGGCTGCATCAGGCTTGCGCCCATTGTGCAATATTCCCCACTGCTGCCTCCCGTAGGAGTCTGGACCGTGTCTCAGTTCCAGTGTGGCTGGTCATCCTCTCAGACCAGCTAGGGATCGTCGCCTTGGTGAGCCGTTACCTCACCAACAAGCTAATCCCATCTGGGCACATCCGATGGCAAGAGGCCCGAAGGTCCCCCTCTTTGGTCTTGCGACATTATGCGGTATTAGCTACCGTTTCCAGTAGTTATCCCCCTCCATCGGGCAGTTTCCCAGACATTACTCACCCGTCCGCCACTCGTCAGCAAAGCAGCAAGCTGCTTCCTGTTACCGTTCGACTTGCATGTGTTAGGCCTGCCGCCAGCGTTCAATCTGAGCCATGATCAAACTCTTCAATTTAAGTTTGATGCTCTTAGAATTAAACGTCGTAATGAATTACGTGTTCACTCTTTGAGACTTGGTATTCATTTTTCGTCTTGCGACGTTAAGAATCCATGTCACTCTGAGTGCCCACACAGATTGTCTGATAAATTGTTAAAGAGCAGTGCCGCTTCGCTTTTTCTCAGCGGCGCGGGGTGTGCATAATACGCTTTCCCGCTTCAGAGTCAAGCATTTATTTCGCTTTTCTCTGTCGGTGTTCATCACTGGTTTTCACCGGAGAACCCTGCTGACCCGGCGGCTTGCGTGCCGTTGTTCCGTGTCAGTGGAGGCGCATTATAGGGAGTTATTTCGGGCTGACAAGGGGAAATTTAAAATAATTTTCCGAGTGTTCTTTTTTTCACCAAAACCGGTATTAACGTGCCATAAAATAAGCGTTTTGCTGTTTTTGCAGCCGCAATCACACTTCCTGGTGGCATACTAATGAGTAAGAAAAAGATAAAGGACAAAGAGTCATGCCTTTAAGCGCACAACAGTTGGCTGCACAGAAAAACCTTTCCTATGTCCTGGCTGAGAAGCTGGCGCAGCAGATCCTCAAAGGTGCATATGCCCCTGGTGCCATTCTTCCTGGCGAAATTGAGCTTGGCGAACAGTTTGGTGTGAGTCGGACCGCCGTTCGGGAAGCAGTTAAAACATTAACGGCCAAAGGGATGGTGCTCCCGCGCCCTCGCATTGGCACCCGAGTGATGCCACAGGCAAACTGGAATTTCCTCGATCAGGAATTACTCACCTGGTGGATGACTGAAGAGAATTTTCAGCAAGTTATTGAACACTTTCTGGTGATGCGTATTAGCCTGGAGCCTCAGGCGTGCTCGCTGGCGGCAACAATCGGTACCGCAGAACAAAAAGCGCATCTAAATACATTAATGGAAGAGATGGTGGCGTTGAAAAAGAACTTTAAGCGCGAGCGCTGGATTGAAGTGGACATGGCCTGGCATGAACACATTTATGAAATGAGCGCGAACCCGTTCTTAACCTCTTTTGCCTCGTTGTTTCATTCTGTCTACCATACCTATTTTAATTCAATTACTTACAACACCGTTGTGAAGCTGGATTTGCATCAGGCGATTGTCGATGCCATTGCACAAAGCGACGGTGACGGTGCGTTTAAGGCCTGTCAGGCGCTACTGTTCGCCCCAAATGAACGTCCAGAAAATAACCAGGATTGTGCATGACCAACAAAAAAGCACGCAGTATGGCCGGATTGCCGTGGATAGCGGCAATGGCTTTCTTCATGCAGGCACTGGACGCCACTATTCTAAATACCGCTTTACCCGCCATTGCCCAGAGTCTCAATCGCTCCCCACTGGCAATGCAGTCCGCAATTATCAGTTATACCCTGACGGTAGCCATGCTAATTCCGGTGAGCGGATGGCTGGCCGATCGCTTTGGTACCCGACGCGTATTCATGATCGCTGTGAGCTTGTTCACGCTCGGCTCACTAGCCTGTGCGCTTTCAAGTACGTTACCGGAGTTGGTTATCTTTCGCGTGATTCAGGGGATTGGTGGCGCAATGATGATGCCCGTTGCTCGCCTGGCATTATTAAGAGCTTACCCACGCAGTGAACTGCTGCCGGTGCTGAATTTTGTGACGATGCCTGGACTGGTCGGCCCCATTCTGGGTCCCGTACTGGGAGGCGTTCTGGTCACCTGGGCCAGTTGGCACTGGATTTTCCTGATCAATATTCCGATAGGAATCGCCGGTATTTTATATGCGCGCAAATATATGCCGAACTTCACCACCCCTCGGCGCAAATTTGATATGACTGGCTTCTTTCTTTTCGGCCTGAGTCTGGTGCTCTTTTCCAGCGGGATGGAGTTATTTGGCGAGAAAATTGTCGCCACCTGGATAGCACTGACCATTATTCTGCTGAGTATTGTGTTACTGCTGGCTTATATTCGTCATGCGCGACGCCATCCCACCCCGCTTATTTCGTTGTCACTATTTAAGACGCGCACTTTCTCCGTCGGCATTTCCGGTAACCTGGCAACCCGTCTGGGAACAGGATGTGTGCCGTTCCTGATGCCATTGATGCTACAGGTAGGATTTGGCTTTCCGGCGCTGATTGCCGGTTGCATGATGGCGCCCACCGCGCTGGGTTCAATACTGGCGAAGTCGATGGTGACGCAGGTACTGCGCCGTCTGGGTTATCGAACCACCCTGGTGGGCATTACGGTCTTTATCGGATTGATGATTGCGCAGTTTTCTCTGCAATCTCCCGCCATGCCCGTCTGGATGTTGATTCTGCCGTTATTCATTCTCGGGATGGCGATGTCGACGCAATTCACCGCAATGAACACCATTACGCTGGCCGATCTGACCGATGATAACGCCAGCAGTGGCAACAGCGTACTGGCCGTTACGCAACAACTGTCCATCAGTTTAGGGGTAGCGATAAGCGCGGCGGTGTTACGCATTTATGAAGGGATGGAAGGAACCAATACGGTCGAACAGTTCCACTACACCTTTATAACGATGGGTGCGATTACGATCGTGTCAGCCCTGATGTTCATGTTGCTGAGAGCCAAAGATGGCCGCAACCTGATCAAAGAGCGACACAAACCTACACGGAACCCCGCGCCATCAAAACAGGAGTAAGTTGCAAACGCTGCTGTTGTAGGGCGGGTTGCGCCATCCGATGAATCAGAACATCGATGGCCAGCTCACCCAGTTCATCTTTCGGCTGATGAATCGTGGTAAGCGGCGGCGTCATGTAACGCGCCAGTTCGATGTCATCGTAGCCAATCACCGCCATGTCCTGCGGAATTCGCAATCCGGCCTGGTACAACGCCTGATAGGCGCCGACGGCCATGGCATCATTGCCGGTAAACACAGCGTGGGGCCGATGTTGATGCGAAAGCAGTTTCTGCATGGCCTCAAACCCACCGCCAAATTCAAAATCACCGGTAATTTCGTAACCGTCCGGGATATCCAGCCCGGCACGCTTCATCGCTGCGCGATACCCTTCCAGACGCAATCGCGCCGGGGTTTTATCCAATGGCCCGGTAATGCAGGCGATACGGGTAAAGCCTTTATCAATCAAATGCTGTGTAGCCAGGTCGCCGCCAAGCAACGAGTTATCCTGAATAAGATCGCTATCCCCATCGCCATCAAAAGGCGACCAGTCCATCATAACAGTAGGGATAGAAGGATAGCGCTGCATGATCTCACGCGATGGCTGGTGTGTTTCGGTACAGAGCAACAATAAACCATCCACCCGCTTTTGCATCAGGGTTTCCAGATTACGGTTCATGCGCTGCTCATCGCCTTCAGTATTGCATAACACCAGGCTATAGCCGCGTTCAAAACAGCTGCGCTCAACGCCACGCACCAGTTCGGAATAAAAGGGGTTGGTACTCGCTGTAATCAGCATGCCGATGGTGCGCGTCTGATTCAGCTTCAGGCTGCGCGCCAGCGCAGAAGGGGCGTAATTTAATGACTTGATCGCCGCATCGACTTTTTGAGTTATCGCTTCACTGACAAAGCGATCCTTATTAATGACATGCGAAACGGTTGAAGTGGAAACGCCCGCCAGGCGGGCAACATCCTTCATGGTAGCCAAGCGTTACCTCTGCTGACCTAAAAACGCCTCAATTTCTTCACGCCACGGCACGGAAGGCTGTGCTCCTTTACGGGTCACCGCAATTGCCGCAGCGGCATGCGCAAAGCGGATTGCGTCAGACAACGGTTTTTCTTCCAGCAGAGCGGTGATCAGCGCGCCGTTGAAGGTATCGCCCGCAGCGATAGTATCGACAGCGTCAACTTTAAATCCAGGTATCCGACTGCCTTCGCCATTCACACTGGCCCAGACACCCCGGCTTCCTAATGTAATCAATACGGTACGAATGCCTTTTGCATGCAGTGCCTGGGATGCTTTCGCTGCGTCAGCATCAGTTTCGACACGGATCCCCGTCAGCTTTTCCGCTTCGGTTTCGTTGGGGGTGATGATATCCACCAGCGCCAGCAGTTCGTCGGATAACTCACGCGCCGGAGCCGGGTTCAGCGCCACAATCGTATTGTTTTGCTTTGCGATCTTCGCGGCCGTCAACACGCTTTCTATCGGCGACTCCAGTTGCATCAACAATGCAGATGCCTGAGCAATGCGCTCACGCTGCGCCTCAACGAATGCAGGGGAAAGCGCCGCATTAGCGCCAGCATGAATACCAATAACGTTTTCACCGTCGCCGTTCACAAAAATCAGCGCCACGCCGGTGGACTCACCGCTAATGACACTGATCGAATCGACGTCAATGTTGTCACTGACAAGCTGTTTACGGATGTTACTTCCGATATCGTCATCGCCCGTACAGGCAATGAACGCAATATTAGCCCCACTGCGACCCGCAGCCACCGCCTGATTCGCCCCTTTACCGCCAAAAGCCACCTGATAGTGATTTCCGGTGACGGTTTCGCCTGGCGTAGGGAATGTTTCAAGGTTCAGGATATGGTCGGCATTAATGCTGCCTAGAACGACAAGACTGCCTGCGGTTTTCATGTTCGGGGTGTCCATCTGAGATCGCCACCGGTATTACCCGGTGGCGTATGCCACACTTTTCTTTATATTTAGTCCCTCAGGCGACACGCGGTCGCCTGAATCGCCAGTTACTGCTTGATGACCAGCTTCAGGTCAACTGGATATTTGGCCTGAACTTTCTCGCCTTTCAGCACCTTATCCGCTGTCTCAACGCCTTTCGCGCCGATCTGGTCCGGTAACTGTGCGATAGTCGCAGCCAGTTTGCCATCATTTACCGCTTTTTCGCCATCAGGCGTACCGTCAAATCCGACCACCATCACATCAGATTTACCTGCGGTTTGCAGAGCACGCAGCGCACCCAGCGCCATTTCATCGTTCTGTGCAAAAACAGCCTGCACGTCCGGATGCGCAGTCAGTAGGTTCTGCATAACGTTCAGACCCTTAGTGCGGTCGAAATCTGCCGGCTGACTGGCCAGAACGTTAAATTTGTGTGCCGCAACGGCCTGCTGGAAACCTTCACCACGCTCACGCGCCGCGGAAGTCCCGGCAATACCTTGCAGTTCAATGACTTTTGCGCCTTCACCGGCTTTTTTGGCGATGTAATCACCGGCTATTTTCCCGCCCAGCACGTTATCAGATGCGATATGGCTGACGACGTCACCTTTAGTTGCCTGGCGGTCAAGGGTAATCACCGGGATATTCGCCTGGTTCGCCATCTTCACTGCGTTACCCACCGCGTCGGAATCCGTCGGGTTGATCAGCAGAATTTTAGTACCACGTACGGTTAAATCCTGAACGTTCGCCAACTCTTTCGCCGGGTTGTTCTGAGAATCCAGTACCACCAGGTTGTAACCCAGCTTGTCAGCCTCTTTCTGCGCCCCGTCTTTCAGCGAGACAAAGAACGGGTTATTAAGCGTGGAGACCACCAGCGCAATGGTATCTTTCGCCATTGCATTCGCGCTCACGGTGGCGCTTAGCGCAACAGCAGAAACCAGGGTAGCCAGTTTTTTCATGTTCATATTTAAGATGTCCTGTAGTCGTTGTTACTGCTTTTTGTTGTCTACCAGTACCGCCAGCAAAATCACCACCGCTTTGACGATCATCTGGTAATAGGAGGAAACACCTAACAAATTCAAACCATTATTGAGGAAACCCAGAATTAATGCGCCGATCAAGGTCCCAACAATACGACCTTTGCCGCCCGCCAGACTGGTCCCACCCAGCACAACGGCTGCGATGGCATCCAGCTCATAGCCCGTACCGGCAGTCGGCTGGGCAGAGGAGAGGCGCGCCACTTCAATGATGCCCGCCAGCGATGCCAGCAGCCCACACAGTGAATAGACGATAATCTTGATTTTACTGACGCTAATGCCAGACAGACGCGTTGCCGCTTCGTTACCACCCAGCGCATAGATATAGCGACCCAGACGAGTGTGGTGCAACATGTACCATGCCGCCAGGAAAACAATACCCATGATCCAGACCGGCGTTGGAACCCCCAGCGGACGACCGATACCGAACCAGCCAAACAGATCGGCATTATCGGTAAAGCCCGTATTAACCGGACTCCCGTTGGTGTACACCATTGTCACGCCGCGCAGCAGTAGCATCATGACCAGCGTGGCGATAAACGCCTGCACGCGGCCTTTCGCCACAATCACACCTGTGACTGCGCCAACAGCGGCACCTAATGCCAGGGCAGCAGCAACGGCCACCAGCGCGTTAACTTCAATCCCTACAATTGAAGCCGCCACCGCGCCGGTGAGCGCCAGCAAGGAACCGACAGACAGATCGATACCCGATGTCAGGATCACCAGCGTCATCCCCACCGCCATAATGGCGTTCACGGATGTCTGTTGAAGAATGTTGAACAGGTTATTGACGGTAAAAAAGTTAGGGCTCAACGTCGAGACAATCGCGATCAGCACCAGCAGGGCGATGAGCGACTTCTGCTCCATCAACCACGCTTTGGTGAAATAACGGCGACCAGAAACAGCCTGGGTAGTCATCTTTTTTACTCCTGATTCACGCGATTAAGCTTGCCTACAGCGGCAGCCATCAGAACTTCCTGGGTGGCCTGCTCGCGAGTGAATTCACCGCCGAGATGCCCTTCATGCATGACGATAATGCGATCGCTCATGCCTAATACTTCTGGCATCTCAGAGGAGACCAGAATGATGCTCAGGCCGTCGGCCTTAAACTGGTTAATTAACTGATAAATTTCTTTCTTGGCCCCCACGTCCACGCCGCGGGTAGGCTCATCAAGAATCAGCACCTTCGGACGGGTCATCAACCCACGGGCAATCGCCACTTTCTGCTGGTTGCCACCGGACAGCAGACCGATAGCCTGTTCCATCGACGGCGTCTTCACGTTGAACAGGCGGATAAAATCGCTTACCGCCTGTTGCTCATCCTTATGCTTCAGACTGCCGCCGCTGCGACTGAAATAGCGCAGCGCGGTCAGCGACATATTCTCTTTTACCGACATACCGAGCACTAAACCGTCGCGCTTGCGGTCTTCAGAAATATAGACGATACCGTTCGCCAGTCCGTCCTGCGGAGAACGAGTGATCACTTCATGCCCGTCGAGCGTGACATAACCACTGGTGCGTGGCAGCGCGCCATACAGAACCTTCATCAGTTCGGTACGCCCGGCTCCCATCAGGCCCGAGATCCCTAATATTTCACCTTTACGCAGAGTAAAAGAGACATCGTTCACACCGGGTCCGCACAGGTTATCGACCTTCAGACGGATGTCGCCAGGCGCTTTATCCAGGCGCGGATACTGCTCTTCGAGCTTACGTCCCACCATCATCTCTATCAGGGAGTCTTCGGTCAGCGAGGCCACTTCACGTTCGGCAATAAACTGCCCGTCGCGGAAAACGGTCACGTCATCGCAAATCTCGAAGATCTCTTTCATGCGGTGAGAAATATAGACAATACCGCGCCCCTGCGACTTCAGTTCGCGGATCACGCGGAACAGGGATTCGGTTTCGGTATCGGTGAGCGCATCCGTTGGCTCATCCATAATGATGACTTTCGACTCAAAGCTCAGCACTTTGGCGATCTCGACCATCTGCTGGTCGCCAATCGACAATTCACCAACCTGGCGGTCGCTCTTAAAGCGCAGATTGAGTTTAGCTAACAGGAGATCCGCTTCGGCATACATTTTCTTCCAGTCAATCTTGCCAACGCGGTTAACGAATTCGCGGCCGAGGAAAATATTTTCCGCAATGGTGAGTTGCGGGATCAGGTTAAGTTCCTGATGGATGATGCCGATACCGGCTTCCTGGGACGATTTAGGGCCATTAAAGGTGGTTTCTTTACCCAGCCACAACAGCGAACCCGCATCACGGGTATAGATACCGGTCAGCACTTTCATCATGGTGGATTTGCCGGCACCATTTTCCCCCACCAGCGCCATCACGCGGCCGGGATAAACATTGAGTGCGGCGCCGGATAGCGCTTTCACGCCAGGGAACGCTTTATCGATCCCTTTGAGTTGCAGTAATGCGTCCATGACAGCCTCAGAAAGTGACGCCAGCACAGAGAATGATATTCGCATACGGGGAACACTCCCCGCTGCGAATTACCGCCTGACTGTCTGCGGTTTGTTTTTTAAATTGTTCATGCGTGGTGTAACGAATTTCTATGGAATTTCCCTGGTGTTGTTGCAGTTGCTCGATATGGCTGAGCAACGTTTCGTGGAGCTGCGGATTATGTTGTTTAATTTCCGTCGCGAGAATGGCCGACTCAACCTGCATTTCACGGGTCACCACATCCAGTACCTGCATAAAAGAAGGTACGCCCTGGGTTAATGCCATATCAATACGCGTAGTTCTGTTCGGGATGGGTAAACCTGCATCACACACCACCAGCGTATCGGTATGCCCCAGACGGGAGATCACCGATGAAATCTCTGAATTGAGTACAGTGCCTTTCTTCATTTTCTTACTCCACTAGCGAAACGTTTCGCTGGTATTGAGTGTAGTCTGAGAAGTGAGCAAATAACCATCATTACGTAACAGATTTGTGATCAGCGTCGAAACGTTTCGCTAAGTGAAATGGAAAGAGAGACAAAGCAGAGCTGGACGGGAAGAAAAATGCCGGGCAAGCGTTGCGCTGCCCGGCTGGATGAGCACGTTAAATCTCGACCTGTGTCCCCAGTTCAATCACGCGGTTAGGCGGGATCTCAAACTGGTCAGGCGCGCGCAGCGCGTTACGCTGGAGAAGCAGATACAGCTTGCCACGCAGACGCAAATACCAGGGGCGTTTGCCGACGATTAACGACTCGTGCGACATAAAGAACGACGTTTCCATCATCCGGCAGCTCAACCCTTCCAGACCGCAGCGATGGAAGACTTCTTCAACATTCGGCGTTTCACGCCAGCCGTAACTGGCAACGACGCGCCAGAAGGTTGGCGACAGCTGTTCAATCTGCACACGACGGACGTTATGCACGTACGGCGCATCTTCAGTCCGCAGCGTCAGCAGGATCACTCGCTCATGCAATACCTTGTTGTGCTTGAGATTGTGCATCAGAGCAAAGGGGATCACATTCAGCGCGCGAGACATATATACCGCAGTTCCCGGTACGCGTACCGGCGGGGATTTCTCCAGCGAGGCAATCATCGCTTCCAGAGAATTACCGTGCTCGTGCATACGACGCAGCAGGCGGAAACGTTCGCTCTTCCAGGTGGTCATGATGGTGAACATCACCAGACCCAGCGATAACGGTAACCAACCACCAGACAGCAGTTTGTCGAGGTTTGCCGAGAACAACGGAATATCAATACACAGGAACGCGACGAGAATCAGCGCCACGAAATACTTATTCCAGTGCCAGTTTTTACGCGCCACGGTGGTTGAGAGAATCGAGGTCAGCACCATCGTGCCGGTCACGGCAATCCCGTACGCCGCCGCCAGGTTACTGGAGTGTTCGAAGCTGACAATCACAATGACCACTGCGATATAAAGCATCCAGTTGACGAACGGAATGTAGATCTGCCCGGACTCCATTTCTGACGTATGAATGATACGCATGGGCGACAGATATCCCAGGCGAACCGCCTGACGCGTCAGCGAGAAGACGCCTGAAATCACCGCCTGAGAGGCGATCACCGTCGCCAGCGCCGCAATGATCAGCAGCGGAATCAACGCCCAGTCCGGCGCCAACAAGAAGAACGGGTTTTTAATCGCTTCCGGATGCTTTAACAGCAGCGCGCCCTGACCAAAGTAGTTGAGCACCAGCGAAGGCAGTACCACGGTGAACCACGCCAGGCGGATGGGGAACTTACCAAAGTGCCCCATATCGGCATACAGCGCTTCGACACCGGTAATCGACAGAACCACCGCGCCAAGCGCAACAAAGGAGACGGTTTTATATTCCAGAAAGAAATGCACCGCCCACATCGGGTTCAACGCCTGCAGCACTTCGGGGTTGGCAATAATGCTGCGCAGGCCAAGCACGGCCAGAATCAAAAACCAGGCCAGCATGATAGGCGCAAATAACTTCCCCACCATCCCGGTACCGTGCTTCTGAATCATAAACAGCAGCGTCAGGACGATTATCGACAGCGGGACAATCCAGGTATCCAGCTGCGGCGCAACGATCTCCAGACCCTCAATGGCCGACATCACCGAGATGGCCGGGGTGATCACCACCTCACCATAAAAGAAGCTGCCGCCGATTAAGCCCATGATGACCAGCATAGAGGTCGTTCGCGCGGAGGTATTACGCCCCGCCAGCGACATCAGCGTCAGGATCCCCCCTTCACCAGCGTTATCAGCACGCATGACGAAAGTCAGATACTTAATCGAAACAACAAAGATGAGTAGCCAGAAAATCAGCGACAAAAAACCAAAAACGGCATCACGTTCAACGCCAAAACCAAACTGACCGGACAAACATTCACGAAGTGTATAAAGTGGGCTGGTACCAATATCACCGTAGACAACCCCAATGGCTGCGAGGGTAATCGCAGACAATGATTGCTTATTATCAGTGCTCATAGACTAGTCTTTCATATATAAAGAAATGTGTGCGTAGTCCCTTGGCCCACAAAAAGCGCACAGTATGCACGATTCCAAGCAAAATCGTACCCCTAAATGAGACCAGATTAACCTGGCTCAAAGAAAAATAAACAGCCTCCCGAACAAGTTCAGCCTGTGAACCGAAACGTCTATACTCGCTGTTAACGCAGTACATTTATGAAAGGACGCCACTCTATTATGGCTCACCCACATTTATTAGCGGAAAGAATTTCCCGCCTGAGCAGCGCGCTGGAAAAAGGTCTCTATGAGCGCAGTCACGCCATTCGGCTTTGCCTGCTGGCCGCCCTGAGCGGCGAAAGCGTTTTCTTACTTGGCCCTCCAGGGATCGCCAAAAGCCTGATTGCCCGTCGGCTGAAATTTGCCTTCCAGAATGCGCGGGCGTTTGAATATCTGATGACGCGTTTTTCCACGCCGGAAGAGGTTTTTGGCCCACTCTCTATTCAGGCACTTAAAGATGAAGGTCGTTACGAACGCTTAACCGCCGGTTATCTTCCCGAAGCGGAAATCGTCTTTCTCGATGAAATCTGGAAAGCGGGTCCGGCAATCCTCAATACCCTGCTGACTGCGATTAACGAACGTCACTTTCGCAACGGCGCGCACGAAGAAAAAATCCCTATGCGTCTGCTGGTGGCCGCCTCCAACGAACTACCGGAAGCAGACAGCAGTCTGGAAGCGCTGTACGACCGTATGCTGATCCGTCTGTGGCTGGACAAAGTGCAGGACAAAGCTAACTTTCGCTCCTTGCTGGTAAGCCAACAGGACGAAAGCGAAAACCCGGTTCCCGCCTCACTACAGGTGAGCGATGAAGAGTATTACCGCTGGCAGAAAGACATTGGCGCAATTACGCTGCCCGATCATGTTTTTGAGCTGATTTTTACGCTGCGCCAGCAGTTGGATAATCTGCCGAATGCGCCTTACGTCTCAGACCGTCGCTGGAAAAAAGCGATTCGTCTGTTACAGGCCAGCGCCTTCTTTAGCGGGCGTGACGCCGTTGCCCCTATCGATCTCATTCTGCTAAAGGACTGCCTGTGGTACGACGCCCAGAGCCTGAACCTGATGCAGCAACAGCTCGAAATATTGATGACCGGACACGCCTGGCAACAGCAAACCATGCTGACGCGCCTCGGCGGTATCGTCCAGCAACGCATTCAGTTACAGCAGCAACAAAGCGATAAAACCGCGTTTACCGTGCTGCGTCAGGGTGGCATGTTCAGCCGTCGTCCGCATTACGATTTGCCCGCCGAGGTCACTGCGACAACTCTAACGCTACTTCTGCAAAAACCCTTGAAATTGCATGATATGGAAGTGATCCACATCGCTTTTGATCGCAGCGCGCTGGAGCAATGGCTGGCGAAAGGGGGCGAGATCCGCGGTAAACTCAACGGGATCGGGTTTGCTCAGACGCTGAATATGGAAGTCGATAGCGCCCAGCATCTGGTTGTGCGCGATGTGAGTCTACAGGGCACGCGCCTGGCGCTTCCTGGTTCTTCGGAAGAAGCCATGCCCGGCGAAATCAAGCAGCAGCTGGAGGCGCTGGAAAACGACTGGCGCCAGCAGCATACCCGCTTTAGCGAACAGCAAAAGTGCCTGTTTATTCATAGCGACTGGTTAGGTTGTATTGAGGCCAGCCTTCAGGATGTCGGTGAGCAGATCCGTCAGGCGCAACAATGCTGACACTGGATACACTCAATGTCATGTTAGCCGTCAGTGAAGAGGGGATGATCGAAGAGATGATCCTCGCGCTGCTGGCCTCGCCACAGCTGGCGGTCTTTTTTGAAAAATTTCCCCGTCTGAAAGCGGCAATCACGGACGATCTACCGCGCTGGCGCGAAGCGCTTCGTCGGCGGCTTAAAGATGCACGCGTACCGCCAGAGCTGACGGAAGAGGTGATGTGCTACCAGCAGAGCCAGCTTCTCTCTACCGCGCAGTTCATCGTCCAGCTTCCGCAAATATTGACGCTATTACACCGGCTGCACTCGCCGTATGCCGAACAGGCGCAGCAACTGGTGGACAGCAACACGATATTCACCCCCGCTCTGCATACGCTCTTTTTACAGCGTTGGCGCTTAAGTCTGGTGGTGCAGACCACGACACTGAATCAGCAATTGCTTGAAGAAGAGCGTGAGCAGTTACTGAGTGAAGTTCAGGAACGAATGACCCTGAGCGGGCAACTGGATCCGGTTCTGGCAGAAAACGAAACCGCCGCAGGCCGCCTGTGGGATATGAGCGCCGGTCAGCTCAGACGCGGTGATTATCAGTTGATCGTGAAGTATGGTGATTTTCTGCGCGAACAGCCGGAGTTGATGCGACTGGCAGAGCAACTGGGGCGTTCCAGAGAAGCCAAATCCGTTCCGCGAAAAGATGCGCCGATGGAGACCTTTCGCACGCTGGTGCGCGAGCCCGCCACGGTGCCTGAGCAGGTTGATGGTATTCAGCAAAGTGACGATATTCTGCGTCTGTTGCCACCGGAACTGGCCACGCTCGGCATAACAGAACTGGAATATGAGTTCTACCGGCGGCTGGTGGAAAAACAACTGCTCACTTATCGTCTGCACGGTGAAGCCTGGCGCGAGAAGGTCACTGAACGACCGGTGATTCATCAGGATTTCGATGAACAGCCGCGCGGGCCGTTCATTGTGTGCGTTGACACCTCCGGCTCAATGGGGGGCTTTAATAAACAGTGCGCAAAGGCCTTTTGCCTGGCCCTGATGCGCATTGCCCTTGCCGATAACCGTCGTTGCTTCATCATGCTGTTTTCCACCGAAGTGGTGCGCTATGAGCTTTCCGGCCAACAAGGCATTGAGCAGGCTATCCGCTTTCTGAGCCAACGCTTTCGCGGCGGTACGGATATCGCCAGCTGTTTTCGCGCCATTATTGAACGCATGCAGGGACGAGAGTGGTTTGATGCCGATGCGGTGGTGATTTCAGATTTTATCGCCCAGCGGTTGCCTGACGAAGTGGTGAGTAAAGTCGGAGAGCTGCAGCGGGTTCATCAACATCGCTTTCACGCGGTGGCGATGTCAGCACATGGCAAACCCGGCATCATGCGCATTTTCGATCATATCTGGCGCTTTGATACCGGGATGCGAAGCCGCCTGCTCAGACGCTGGCGGCGATAAGATTACAGCAGCGAAGCTACGCTTTCACGGACCTGTGCAGGCCATACGCCGCACTGAACCTGACCAATGTGCGGCAGTTGCAGCAGCAGCATGGTTAAGCGCGACTGACCAATGCCGCCGCCAATAGTCTGCGGCATTTCACCGCGCAGCAGCGCCTGGTGCCATTCCAGACTCAGACGATCTTCATCACCGGTAAGCTTAAGCTGATGTTTCAGCGCGTCGGCATCGACACGGATGCCCATGGAAGAGAGTTCAAACGCATCTTCCAGCACCGGGTTCCAGACCAGAATATCGCCGTTCAGACCGGCATACCCCAACTCGGATGCGGAACTCCAGTCATCATAGTCCGGCGCACGAACGTCATGGCGGTGGCCATCGCTGAGCTTACCGCCGATCCCCACCAGGAAGACCGCGCCTAACGCTTTGGCGATCGCACGTTCACGACCTTTTGCATCAAGACCCGGATAACGGCTCAGTAATTCCTGGCTGTGAACAAAGTGGATCTGCTCTGGCAGGAACGGTGCCAGACCAAATTCTTTGCTTACCGCTGCTTCGGTCGCTTTAATTCCCGCCCAGATAGCCTCTACCGTGCTTTTCAGAGTGGAGAACTGACGCTCACCGTCGCCCATCACGCGTTCCCAGTCCCACTGATCGACATACACTGAGTGGAGCGGGGAGAGACGATCTTCATCCGGGCGCAGGGCTTTCATGTGCGTGTAGAGCCCTTCGCCAGCGCTGAAGTCGTGTTGTCCCAGTGTTTGACGCTTCCACTTCGCCAGCGAATGAACCACTTCGAACTGGGCATCTGGCAGCGCTTTCACTTTCACCTGCACCGCTTTTTCACAGCCCGACAAGTTATCCTGCGTGCCATCCCCTACACGGCTGAGGATCGGTGCCTGGATTTCAATCAGACCCAGACGCTCCTCCAGTTGACGAGAGAAGTGAGATTTCACGAAGCTAATTTGGCGTTGTTTGGCAATGTAAGCGGTTTTCATTTTTTTACTCCTGCGTCCTGTTGCCTATGATTAAGCAACAAAATGGGGGCAATATTCAATAATCAACAAACAAAAAGCCGTATTCAATTTTGATTCATTAAAATTAACCGCTAAAATAGAGTGAATCATTAATACACATAAGAAAAAGCGATGGAAAATTATCAGATCGACAATCTGGACCGCGGCATTCTTGATGCCTTAATGGAAAATGCCCGTACCGCCTACGCCGAACTGGCAAAACAGTTTGGCGTCAGTCCGGGGACCATTCACGTGCGTGTGGAGAAAATGAAACAGGCGGGGATCATCACCGGTGCGCGCATTGACGTCAGCCCGAAGCAACTCGGTTATGACGTCGGCTGCTTTATCGGCATCATTCTCAAAAGCGCCAAAGACTATCCTTCGGCGTTGGCCAGACTGGAAAGCCTGGATGAAGTCACTGAGGCGTACTACACCACCGGCCACTACAGCATCTTTATTAAGGTCATGTGCCGGTCGATCGATGCGCTCCAGCATGTACTTATCAACAAGATCCAAACAATTGATGAAATTCAGTCCACCGAGACACTGATCGTCCTGCAAAACCCGATTATGCGTACCATCAAGCCGTGATCGCCTTTTTTAATCCCACATTTTTCCACAGGTAGATCCCAGCTCACTCACAGCGTACAATAGCCCTTCTTTAACAGGATGGGCTCGTATGGCTGACATAACTCTTATTAGCGGCAGCACCCTCGGCGGCGCTGAATATGTTGCAGAACACCTGGCTGAAAAGCTGGAAGATGCCGGTTTTTCTACTGAAACCCTGCACGGCCCGCTGTTAGAGGATCTTTCTGCCTCCGGGATCTGGTTGGTCATTAGCTCCACGCACGGTGCGGGAGACATTCCGGATAACCTTGTTCCTTTATATGAAGATCTTCAATCGCAAAAACCAGATCTGTCGCAGGTTCGTTTCGGCGCGATCGGTATAGGCAGTCGCGAGTATGACACCTTCTGTGGCGCTATCGAGAAGATCGAAGCTGAACTGAAGCATTCCGGAGCCAGACAGATCGGCGGAACGCTGAAGATCAATATCCTTGAACACGATATTCCGGAAGATCCGGCAGAAGCCTGGCTGGGATCCTGGATTAATTTACTCAAATAAGTGTAAAGATCGTGCGATCGTGTGTGGATAACTCTGTCAGGAACCTTGGATCAACCAGTAGTTATCCAAAGAATAACCATTGTTCAGTTTTTGAGTTGTGTATAACCCTTCATTCTGATCCCAGCTTATACGGACCAGGATCACCGATCATTCACAGCTAATGATCCTTACCAAGGTATTGATCTTAATACCGGGATCCGGCTTATCCACAGCCAATGGCGATCCTAATAAGAGATCACAATAGAACAGATCTCTAAATAAAAAAGATCTTCTTTTTAATAGCCAGGATCCCGGGGTCTTTCTCAAGCCGACAAAGTTGAGTAGAATCCACCGCCCGGGCTTCAATCCATTTTCACACCGCGTTATGCGAGGCAATTACCATGTTTTATCCGGATCCTTTTGACGTCATCATCATTGGCGGGGGTCATGCAGGCACTGAGGCCGCGATGGCCGCAGCGCGTATGGGTCAACAAACCCTGCTTTTGACACACAATATCGACACGCTGGGGCAGATGAGCTGCAACCCGGCGATTGGCGGTATTGGGAAGGGACACCTGGTAAAAGAAGTGGATGCGCTCGGCGGGCTGATGGCACAAGCAATCGACCAGGCAGGTATCCAGTTTAGGATACTAAACGCGAGCAAAGGACCGGCGGTTCGCGCTACCCGTGCTCAGGCGGATCGTGTGCTGTACCGTCAGGCGGTGCGTACCGCGCTGGAGAACCAACCCAACCTGATGATCTTCCAGCAGGCGGTTGAAGATCTGATTGTTGAAAACGATCGTGTCGTTGGCGCTGTGACCCAGATGGGGCTAAAATTCCGCGCCAAAGCGGTAGTGTTAACCGTTGGAACTTTCCTTGACGGCAAAATTCATATTGGTCTGGATAATTACAGCGGTGGCCGTGCTGGCGATCCGCCATCCATTCCGCTCTCTCGCCGTCTGCGCGAACTGCCGCTGCGCGTAAGCCGTCTTAAAACCGGCACCCCGCCGCGTATCGATGCACGCACGATTAATTTCAGCGTGCTGGCGCAGCAGCATGGCGACAACCCAATGCCGGTCTTCTCGTTCATGGGCAATGCTGCCCAGCACCCACTACAGGTGCCGTGCTATATCACGCATACCAACGAGAAAACCCATGACGTGATCCGTAATAACCTCGATCGTAGCCCGATGTATGCAGGCGTGATCGAAGGGATCGGGCCACGTTACTGCCCGTCGATCGAAGATAAAGTGATGCGCTTTGCCGATCGTAACCAGCACCAGATCTTCCTGGAGCCGGAAGGGCTTACCTCAAATGAAATTTACCCGAACGGGATCTCCACCAGCCTGCCTTTCGACGTGCAGATGCAGATTGTCCGCTCAATGGAAGGGATGGAGAACGCGAAAATCGTCCGTCCGGGTTATGCCATTGAGTATGACTTTTTCGACCCGCGCGACCTGAAACCGACGCTGGAAAGCAAATTTATCCAGGGCCTGTTCTTCGCCGGACAAATTAACGGTACCACCGGCTACGAAGAGGCTGCTGCCCAGGGCCTGCTTGCAGGGCTCAATGCCGCGCGTCTGTCCGCAGACAAAGAGGGGTGGGCACCGGCACGTTCTCAGGCCTATCTCGGCGTACTGGTCGACGACCTGTGCACGCTGGGCACCAAAGAACCGTACCGCATGTTTACCTCGCGTGCCGAATACCGTCTGATGCTGCGCGAAGACAACGCCGATCTGCGTCTGACCGAAATGGGGCGTGAACTGGGGCTGGTGGATGACGTGCGTTGGGCTCGCTTCAACGAGAAGCTGGAGAACATCGAACGCGAACGCCAGCGCCTGAAATCTACCTGGGTGACGCCTGCGGCGGAATCGGCCAACGAAGTGAATGCTCACCTTACTGCGCCGCTGTCTCGTGAAGCCAGTGGTGAAGATCTGCTGCGTCGTCCGGAAATGACCTATGCACAGCTCACGAGGCTGACGCCGTTTGCCCCCGCACTGGAAGACGCGCAGGCTGCTGAGCAGGTTGAAATCCAGGTGAAGTACGAAGGTTATATCGCTCGTCAGCAGGATGAGATTGAAAAACAGCTGCGCAATGAAAACACGCTGCTGCCTGCCACGCTGGATTACCGCCAGGTATCTGGCCTGTCGAATGAAGTGATTGCCAAGCTAAACGATCACAAGCCGGTTTCGATCGGCCAGGCATCGCGCATCTCTGGCGTCACGCCTGCCGCTATCTCCATTCTGCTGGTGTGGCTGAAAAAACAGGGTATGCTGCGCCGCAGCGCTTAATGTGTTGAACGTTGCCCGGTGGCGCATTGCTTACCGGGCAAATTAGTTAAAACAGGTAATCACCGTGCTCAACAAACTCTCACGCCTGCTGGCAGACGCCGGCATTTCGCTTACCGATCACCAGAAAAATCAGCTGATTGCGTATGTTGAAATGCTGCACAAATGGAACAAAGCGTACAACCTGACCTCTGTGCGGGATCCCAACGAGATGCTGGTTCGTCACATTCTCGACAGTATTATCGTGGCGCCGTATTTGCAGGGTGAGCGTTTTATTGATGTCGGAACTGGACCGGGGTTGCCGGGCATTCCGTTGTCCATTGTGCGTCCGCAAGCGCATTTCACCCTGCTCGATAGTCTGGGTAAACGCGTGCGTTTCCTGCGTCAGGTCCAGCATGAGCTGAAGCTGGCTAACATCACGCCAGTGCAAAGTCGCGTGGAAGAATTTCCCGCAGAGCCACCGTTTGATGGTGTGATCAGCCGGGCGTTCGCTTCACTCAATGACATGGTGAGCTGGTGTCACCACCTTCCGGGCGAGAAGGGCTGTTTTTATGCGCTGAAAGGCCAGCTACCGGAAGACGAAATAGCGTCGCTTCCTCCTGCGTTTTGTGTTGAATCGGTAGTTAAACTGCAGGTTCCGCATCTGGAAGGTGAGCGCCATCTGGTGGTGATTAAGCCAAACAAAATTTAATATTTATCAAAAAAAATAGAGAAAAATCGGTCTTTTTATTGTTAAAACACTGAGACATTTTTGCCGATATAAGTCGTTACACTTAACGCCACATTTACTGTCTATTATCAACAGGGCAACGTGGCTTTTTTGGCTAAAGACAAAATTAGTCAACACTGAAAATATCAGGCTGCTAAAAATCCAGGCGTAGAATCACTCTCGAGTGTTGAATTTTTATTAAAAATGTCAATGGTTGGTTTTTGAGATGTAATCGGTCGTTTTTAAAAGAGTGAGTGATTTTAGGCTTAAATATCAGAAAGTTGAAAAGGCATCATTTGCCAAGTAAATAAATACCGTCGGGGCGAATATGCTCAATATGTGATCTGAAGCACGCTTTAACACCAGTGTTTACGCGCTATTTGCAGTTTTGCATGATCGTTCACAGTTTGGCTAAAAGTCATAAATGTGGGCCAGGGAAAAATATTTAAACATTTATTCACCTTTTAGCTACTTATTGTTTGAAATCACGAGGGCGCACCGTATAATTTGACCGCTTTTTGATGCTTGACTCTAAGCCTCAAAGAACGTTTTATACGACACGCGGCATACCTCGAAGGGAGCAGGAGTTAAAAACGTGATGTCTGTGTCGCTCTTGAGTCGAAACGTTGCTCGTAAGCTTCTGTTCATTCAGTTTCTGGCGGTAGTAGCAAGTGGATTGCTGTTCAGCCTCAAAGACCTCTTCTGGGGCACTTCCGCAATATGCGGAGGTATGGCAGTCTTTCTGCCTAACGTGTTGTTTATGATATTTGCCTGGCGTCACCAGGCGCATACACCTGCTAAAGGCCGAGTGGCCTGGACGTTCGCCTTCGGCGAAGCCTTCAAGGTGTTAGCGATGCTGATTTTGCTGGTGGTGGCGCTGGCGGTTTTCAAGGCGGTATTTTTGCCGCTGATCGTTACGTGGGTTTTGGTGCTGGTGGTTCAGATACTGGCGCCGGCTGTAATTAACAACAAAGGGTAAAAGGCATCATGGCTTCAGAAAATATGACGCCGCAGGATTACATAGGACACCATCTGAACAACCTTCAGTTGGACCTGCGTACATTCTCGCTGGTGGATCCGCATAACCCCCCAGCCACCTTCTGGACGCTCAATATTGACTCCATGTTTTTCTCGGTGGTGCTGGGTCTGTTGTTCCTGGCTTTGTTCCGCAGCGTGGCCAAAAAGGCGACCAGCGGCGTACCAGGCAAGTTTCAGACCGCGATTGAGCTGATAATCGGCTTTGTGCATGGTAGCGTGAAAGACATGTACCATGGCAAAAGCAAGCTGATTGCACCACTGGCCCTGACGATCTTCGTCTGGGTATTCCTGATGAACCTGATGGACTTACTGCCAATCGACTTGCTGCCGTACATCGGCGAGCATATCTTCGGTCTGCCTGCACTGCGAGTGGTTCCGTCTGCTGACGTGAACGTTACCCTGTCCATGGCGCTCGGCGTATTTATCCTCATTCTGTTCTACAGCATCAAAATGAAAGGCATCGGTGGCTTCGCGAAAGAGTTGACGCTGCAGCCGTTCAATCACTGGGCGTTCATCCCTGTCAACTTAATCCTTGAAGGGGTAAGTCTGCTGTCTAAACCGGTTTCTCTCGGTCTGCGACTGTTCGGCAACATGTATGCCGGTGAGCTGATTTTCATTCTGATTGCTGGTCTGTTGCCGTGGTGGTCACAGTGGATCCTGAATGTGCCGTGGGCCATTTTCCACATCCTGATTATTACGCTGCAAGCCTTCATCTTCATGGTTCTGACGATCGTCTATCTGTCGATGGCGTCTGAAGAGCATTAATTTACCAACACTACTACGTTTTAACTGAAACAAACTGGAGACTGTCATGGAAAACCTGAATATGGATCTGCTGTACATGGCTGCCGCTGTGATGATGGGTCTGGCGGCAATCGGTGCTGCGATCGGTATCGGCATCCTCGGGGGTAAATTCCTGGAAGGCGCAGCGCGTCAACCTGATCTGATTCCTCTGCTGCGTACTCAGTTCTTTATCGTTATGGGTCTGGTGGATGCTATCCCGATGATCGCTGTAGGTCTGGGTCTGTACGTGATGTTCGCTGTCGCGTAGTAAGCGTTGCTTGAATTAAGAGCAATATCAGAACGTTAACTAGATAGAGGCATTGTGCTGTGAATCTTAACGCAACAATCCTCGGCCAGGCCATCGCGTTTGTCCTGTTTGTTCTGTTCTGCATGAAGTATGTATGGCCGCCGTTAATGGCTGCCATCGAGAAGCGTCAAAAAGAAATTGCTGACGGTCTTGCTTCTGCTGAACGCGCACACAAGGATCTTGACCTTGCAAAGGCCAGCGCGACCGACCAGCTGAAAAAAGCGAAGGCGGAAGCTCAGGTAATCATCGAGCAGGCGAACAAACGTCGCGCTCAGATCCTGGACGAAGCCAAAACGGAAGCAGAACAGGAACGTACTAAAATCGTGGCCCAGGCGCAGGCGGAAATTGATGCCGAGCGTAAACGTGCCCGTGAAGAGCTGCGTAAGCAAGTTGCTATCCTGGCTGTTGCTGGCGCCGAGAAGATCATCGAACGTTCCGTGGATGAAGCTGCTAACAGCGACATCGTGGATAAACTTGTCGCTGAACTGTAAGGAGGGAGGGGCTGATGTCTGAATTTGTTACGGTAGCTCGCCCCTACGCCAAAGCAGCTTTTGACTTTGCCGTCGAACACCAAAGTGTAGAGCGCTGGCAGGACATGCTGGCGTTTGCCGCCGAGGTGACTAAGAACGAACAAATGGCAGAGCTTCTCTCTGGCGCACTGGCGCCGGAAACGCTCGCCGGGTCGTTTATCGCAGTTTGCGGTGAGCAACTGGACGAAAACGGTCAGAACCTGATTAAGGTGATGGCTGAGAATAACCGTCTGAACGCGCTCCCGGATGTTCTTGAGCAGTTTATTCACCTGCGTGCCGCGAGTGAGTCTATCTCTGAGGTAGAAGTCACTTCCGCGAACGAACTGAGTGAAGAACAGCTTGCGAAGATTAGCGCTGCGATGGAAAAACGTCTGTCACGCAAAGTTAAGCTGAATTGCAAAATCGATAAGTCTGTAATGGCGGGCGTAATCATCCGTGCGGGTGATATGGTCATTGATGGCAGCGTACGCGGCCGTCTTGAACGTCTTGCAGACGTCTTGCAGTCTTAAGGGGACTGGAGCATGCAACTGAATTCCACCGAAATCAGCGAACTGATCAAGCAGCGCATTGCTCAGTTCAATGTTGTGAGTGAAGCTCACAACGAAGGTACTATTGTTTCTGTAAGTGACGGTGTTATCCGCATTCACGGCCTGGCCGATTGTATGCAGGGTGAGATGATTTCCCTGCCGGGTAACCGTTACGCTATCGCACTGAACCTGGAGCGCGACTCCGTGGGTGCAGTGGTGATGGGTCCATACGCTGACCTCGCCGAAGGTATGAAGGTTAAGTGTACGGGTCGTATTCTGGAAGTTCCGGTTGGCCGTGGCCTGCTGGGCCGTGTGGTTAACACACTGGGTTCTCCGATTGACGGTAAAGGTCCGGTTGATAACGATGGCTTCTCGCCAATCGAAGTTATCGCACCAGGCGTAATCGAACGTCAGTCCGTCGATCAGCCGGTGCAGACTGGTTATAAATCCGTTGATGCCATGATCCCAATCGGTCGTGGTCAGCGTGAATTGATCATCGGTGACCGTCAGACCGGTAAAACCGCGATGGCAATCGATGCCATCATCAACCAGCGTGATTCCGGCATTAAATGTGTGTACGTGGCTATCGGCCAGAAAGCGTCCACCATTTCTAACGTGGTTCGTAAACTGGAAGAACACGGCGCCCTGTCTAACACCATCGTTGTGGTAGCGACCGCGTCTGAATCTGCCGCACTGCAATACCTGGCGCCGTATGCCGGTTGCGCAATGGGCGAATACTTCCGTGATCGCGGTGAAGATGCGCTGATCGTTTATGATGACCTGTCTAAACAGGCTGTTGCTTACCGTCAGGTTTCCCTGCTGCTCCGTCGTCCGCCAGGACGTGAAGCATTCCCGGGCGACGTGTTCTACCTCCACTCCCGTCTGCTGGAGCGTGCATCCCGCGTTAACGCGGAATACGTTGAGAACTTCACCAATGGTGAAGTGAAAGGTAAAACCGGCTCCCTGACCGCTCTGCCGATTATCGAAACCCAGGCGGGTGACGTTTCTGCGTTCGTTCCGACCAACGTAATTTCGATTACCGATGGTCAGATCTTCCTGGAAACTAACCTGTTCAACTCCGGTATTCGTCCGGCGGTTAACCCGGGTATCTCTGTATCTCGTGTAGGTGGTGCTGCTCAGACCAAGATTATCAAGAAACTGTCCGGTGGTATCCGTACCGCGCTGGCACAGTACCGTGAACTGGCAGCGTTCTCTCAGTTCGCATCCGATCTGGACGAAGCAACCCGTAAACAGCTGAGCCACGGTCAGAAAGTGACCGAGCTGCTGAAGCAGAAACAGTATGCCCCTATGTCTGTAGCACAACAGGGTGTGGTTCTGTTCGCGGCTGAACGCGGTTACCTCGAAGATGTGGAACTGGCGAAAATCGGTAGCTTCGAAGCCGCTCTGCTGGCTTATGTCGACCGTGACCATGCTCCGCTGATGCAAGAAATCAACCAGACTGGTAACTATAACGACGAAATCGAAGGCAAGCTGAAAGCTATCCTCGATTCCTTCAAAGCAACCCAGTCCTGGTAACGTCTGGCGGCTTGTCTTAGGACAGGCCGCAAGGCATTGAGGAGAAGCTCATGGCCGGCGCAAAAGAGATACGTAGTAAGATCGCAAGCGTCCAGAACACGCAGAAGATCACTAAAGCGATGGAGATGGTCGCCGCTTCCAAAATGCGTAAATCGCAGGATCGCATGGCGGCCAGCCGTCCTTATGCAGAGACCATGCGCAAAGTGATTGGTCACCTTGCGAATGGTAATCTGGAATATAAGCACCCGTACCTGGAAGAACGCGACGTTAAACGCGTGGGCTACCTGGTGGTGTCGACTGACCGTGGTCTGTGCGGTGGCTTGAACATTAACCTGTTCAAAAAGCTGCTGGCGGATATGAAAACATGGTCCGATAAAGGCGTTCAGTGCGATATCGCAATGATCGGCTCTAAGGGCGTGTCTTTCTTTAATTCCGTTGGCGGTAATGTGGTTGCGCAGGTAACCGGTATGGGGGATAACCCTTCCCTGTCCGAACTGATCGGTCCGGTTAAAGTGATGCTGCAGGCTTACGATGAAGGTCGTCTGGACAGACTGTACGTTGTCAGTAACAAATTTATCAACACCATGTCTCAGGTTCCGACGCTGACTCAACTGCTGCCATTACCGGCATCAGAAGATGAAGAGTTAAAACAAAAAGCCTGGGATTACCTGTATGAACCTGATCCGAAACCGCTGCTGGATACCCTGCTGCGTCGTTACGTTGAATCTCAGGTTTATCAGGGCGTGGTAGAAAACCTGGCCAGCGAGCAGGCCGCACGTATGGTGGCGATGAAAGCCGCGACCGACAATGGCGGCAGCCTGATTAAAGAGCTGCAGTTGGTATACAACAAAGCTCGTCAGGCCAGCATTACTCAGGAACTCACCGAGATCGTCGGTGGTGCATCCGCGGTATAACCAGGTTAATTCGTAGAGGATTCAAGATGGCTACTGGAAAAATTGTCCAGGTAATCGGCGCCGTGGTTGACGTCGAATTCCCTCAGGATGCCGTACCGCGCGTGTACGATGCTCTTGAGGTTATGAATGGTAAAGAGAGTCTGGTGCTGGAAGTTCAGCAGCAGCTCGGCGGCGGTATCGTACGTACCATCGCAATGGGTTCTTCCGACGGTCTGCGTCGTGGTCTGGAAGTCAAAGACCTCGAGCACCCGATCGAAGTCCCGGTAGGTAAAGCAACCCTGGGTCGTATCATGAACGTCCTGGGTCACCCGATCGACATGAAAGGCGATATCGGTGAAGAAGAGCGTTGGGCTATCCACCGCGCAGCACCGTCCTATGAAGAGCTGTCCAGCTCTCAGGAACTGCTGGAAACCGGTATCAAAGTTATCGACCTGATGTGTCCGTTCGCGAAGGGCGGTAAAGTCGGTCTGTTCGGTGGTGCGGGTGTAGGTAAAACCGTAAACATGATGGAGCTTATCCGTAACATCGCGATCGAGCACTCCGGTTACTCCGTGTTTGCGGGCGTAGGTGAACGTACTCGTGAGGGTAACGACTTCTACCACGAAATGACCGACTCCAACGTTCTGGATAAAGTATCCCTGGTATATGGCCAGATGAACGAGCCGCCGGGAAACCGTCTGCGCGTTGCACTGACCGGTCTGACCATGGCAGAGAAATTCCGTGACGAAGGTCGTGACGTACTGCTGTTCGTCGATAACATCTATCGTTACACCCTGGCCGGTACGGAAGTTTCCGCACTGCTGGGTCGTATGCCATCAGCGGTAGGTTACCAGCCGACCCTGGCGGAAGAGATGGGGGTTCTGCAGGAACGTATCACTTCTACCAAAACCGGTTCTATCACTTCCGTTCAGGCGGTATACGTACCTGCGGATGACTTGACTGACCCGTCGCCAGCCACCACCTTTGCTCACTTAGATGCAACTGTGGTACTGAGCCGTCAGATCGCGTCTCTGGGTATCTACCCAGCCGTTGACCCGCTGGATTCTACCAGCCGTCAGCTGGATCCTCTGGTGGTTGGTCAGGAACACTACGACACCGCGCGTGGCGTACAGTCCCTGCTGCAGCGTTACCAGGAACTGAAAGACATCATCGCCATCCTGGGTATGGATGAACTGTCTGAAGAAGACAAACTGGTGGTAGCACGTGCGCGTAAGATCCAGCGCTTCCTGTCCCAGCCGTTCTTCGTTGCGGAAGTATTCACCGGTTCTCCGGGTAAATACGTTTCCCTGAAAGACACCATCCGTGGCTTTAAAGGCATCATGGAAGGCGAGTATGACCACCTGCCAGAGCAGGCGTTCTACATGGTTGGTTCTATCGACGAAGCCGTAGAAAAAGCCAAAAAACTTTAACGCCTTAATCGGAGGGTGATATGGCAATGACTTACCACCTGGACGTCGTCAGCGCAGAGCAACAAATGTTCTCTGGTCTGGTCGAGAAAATCCAGGTAACGGGTAGTGAAGGTGAACTGGGTATTTTCCCAGGGCACGCCCCACTGCTCACCGCCATTAAGCCTGGTATGATCCGCATCGTTAAACAGTTCGGTCATGAAGAGTTTATCTATCTGTCTGGCGGCATTCTTGAAGTGCAACCTGGCAGCGTGACCGTACTGGCTGATACCGCGATTCGCGGGCAGGATCTCGATGAAGCGAGAGCCCTGGAAGCGAAACGTAAGGCTGAAGAGCACATTAAGAGCTCTCATGGTGACGTGGATTACGCTCAGGCATCTGCGGAACTGGCCAAAGCGATCGCGAAACTGCGCGTTATCGAGTTGACCAAAAAAGCGATGTAACACCGGGTTGAAAAAATGAAAACCAGTCTGATTTCAGGCTGGTTTTTTTTTGCCTGTGATTTTTGTGCTGTTACGTCATCTTTCTTTATGGAGCAAAAAAAGAGCAAAAACATTAGCCTGGCGCGTTAATCGCGATATCAGGTGACATTTCAGAAGACAAAAGTCGCAGCAATGGACGAAAATGTCTCTATCTTCGTTGGGGAAAATTCGCGATTGTGTGTTTTATCCTCTGCCCATTTCACGACGAAAAAAATGTAGTATTTTCAACGTGAAACGGTATAAATTCGTTCTCAAATTACAGTCAGGGCGCGTATGTTGAATAAAGCGATGAGCGTAGTGATCCTTGCCGCAGGCAAAGGCACACGTATGTATTCCGATCTTCCAAAAGTGCTGCACACCCTTGCCGGGAAATCGATGGTTCAGCATGTCATTGATGTAGCAAATGAATTGGGCTCTTCTCAGGTGCATCTGGTCTACGGGCACGGCGGCGATCTGCTTAAAGAAAGCCTGAAAGAAGACAACCTTAACTGGGTGTTACAGGCGGAGCAGCTGGGCACCGGCCATGCGATGCAGCAGGCAGCGCCGTTCTTTGGCGATGATGAAGACATTTTAATGCTCTACGGTGATGTCCCGCTGATCTCCGTTGAAACCCTGACTCGCCTGCGTGAAGCTAAACCCCAGGGCGGCATCGGTTTGTTGACCGTCGTGCTGGACGACCCGAGCGGCTATGGTCGCATCACCCGTGAAAACGGCAAAGTGACCGGCATCGTTGAGCATAAAGATGCCAGCGAGGAACAGCGCAGGATTCAGGAGATCAACACCGGGATCCTGATTGCCAATGGCGCGGACATGAAACGCTGGCTGTCTAAACTGACCAATAACAACGCGCAGGGTGAATACTACATCACCGACATCATTGCGATGGCCTACCAGGAAGGGCGTGAGATTGCGGCGGTACATCCGGCGCGTATTAGCGAAACTGAAGGGGTAAATAACCGTCTTCAGCTCTCCCGCCTGGAGCGTGTTTACCAGTCCGAGCAGGCAGAAAAACTGCTGCTGGCGGGCGTGATGCTGCGCGATCCGGCGCGTTTTGACCTGCGCGGTACGCTCGTTCACGGGCGAGATGTTGAAATTGATACTAACGTTATCATCGAAGGCCACGTCACGTTGGGCCATCGCGTGAAGATTGGCGCGGGCTGCGTCATTAAAAACAGCGTTATTGGTGATGACTGTGAAATCAGCCCGTACAGCGTAGTGGAAGATGCCCATCTGGACGCGGCCTGCACCATTGGACCCTTTGCTCGTCTGCGCCCTGGTGCGCAACTGATGGAAGGTGCTCACGTCGGTAACTTCGTCGAGATGAAGAAAGCGCGTCTCGGCAAAGGCTCAAAAGCCGGTCACCTGACCTATCTGGGCGATGCGGAAATTGGCGACAACGTGAACATTGGCGCAGGCACCATTACCTGCAACTACGACGGCGCGAACAAGTTTAAAACCATTATTGGCGACGATGTGTTTGTCGGATCCGATACTCAGTTGGTGGCACCGGTGACCGTAGGCCATGGGGCAACCATCGCTGCCGGGACCACCGTCACCCGTAACGTGGCTGATAATGAGTTGGTCATCAGCCGTGTTCCGCAGGTGAATAAGCAGGGCTGGAAACGCCCGGTGAAGAAAAAGTAGATATTTTTGCCGGATGGCGCTTTCGCTTATCCGGCCTACGTTCAGTGATGTTTTGTTGGCCGGATAAGGCGTTGCCTGCATCAGGCCAACCCGGGTGAGGAAATAAAAATATATTTCCCCCCAGCAGTACCTATAAAAATAACCCCACTCTCTACAAGGCTCGGGGCGCCCGAAAATACGGGCATACAGGTCGAAAGACAACGACAGGCATAATGCCTTGATTCGGAATAAAAAACTATGTGTGGAATTGTTGGCGCTATCGCGCAACGTGATGTAGCTGAAATCCTTCTCGAAGGTTTACGTCGTCTGGAATACCGTGGTTACGACTCTGCGGGTCTGGCCGTGGTAGATGCACAAGGTCATATGACTCGTCTGCGTCGTCTGGGTAAAGTACAGATGCTGTCTCAGGCTGCGGAAGAACATCCGCTGCATGGCGGTACTGGTATTGCTCACACCCGTTGGGCTACGCATGGCGAACCTTCAGAAGCAAACGCGCATCCGCATGTTTCTGAACACATTGTGGTGGTGCATAACGGCATCATCGAAAACCATGAACCACTGCGTGAAGAACTTAAAGCGCGTGGCTATACCTTCGTTTCAGAAACCGACACCGAAGTAATTGCTCACTTAGTGCACTGGGAGCTGAAACAGGGCGGTACGCTGCGTGATGCTGTGCTGCGTACCATCCCGCAACTGCGCGGCGCGTACGGTACGGTCATCATGGATACCCGTCATCCAGATACGTTGCTGGCTGCACGTTCAGGTAGCCCGCTGGTTATCGGTCTGGGAATGGGCGAAAACTTTATCGCCTCCGATCAGTTGGCGCTGCTGCCGGTGACCCGTCGCTTTATCTTCCTGGAAGAAGGCGATATTGCGGAAGTGACTCGCCGTTCCGTCGCGATTTTTGATAAAACTGGCGCGGACGTGAAGCGTCAGGATATCGAATCTAATCTGCAATATGACGCGGGTGATAAAGGTATCTATCGCCACTACATGCAGAAAGAGATTTACGAACAACCGAATGCGATTAAAAACACTCTGACCGGGCGCATCAGCCACGGCGAAGTGGATTTAAGCGAACTTGGGCCAAAAGCTAACGAGCTGTTGTCTCAGGTTGAGCATATCCAGATCATCGCGTGTGGCACGTCTTACAACTCCGGGATGGTTTCTCGCTACTGGTTTGAATCTTTGGCCGGTATTCCGTGCGACGTCGAAATCGCTTCTGAATTCCGCTACCGCAAATCAGCAGTACGCCGTAATAGCCTTATGATCACGCTGTCTCAGTCGGGTGAAACGGCGGATACGCTGGCAGGCCTGCGTTTGTCGAAAGAACTGGGCTATCTGGGTTCACTCGCCATCTGTAACGTTCCGGGGTCTTCTCTGGTACGTGAATCGGATTTGGCGATGATGACCAATGCCGGCACGGAAATCGGCGTGGCGTCGACGAAAGCCTTTACCACTCAGTTAACCGTTCTGCTGATGCTGGTGGCGAAACTGGCGCGTCTGAAAGGTCTGGATGCGTCCATTGAGCATGACATTGTTCATGGCCTGCAGGCGCTGCCGAGCCGTATCGAGCAAATGCTCTCTCAGGACAAACGCATTGAAGCGTTGGCTGAAGATTTCTCTGACAAACACCATGCCCTGTTCCTGGGCCGTGGCGATCAGTATCCGATCGCTCTCGAAGGCGCGTTGAAGCTGAAAGAGATCTCCTATATACACGCAGAAGCCTATGCGGCAGGTGAGCTGAAACACGGCCCGCTGGCGCTGATTGATGCCGATATGCCGGTTATCGTTGTTGCACCAAACAACGAACTGCTGGAAAAACTGAAGTCCAACATTGAAGAAGTGCGCGCCCGTGGCGGTCAGCTGTATGTCTTCGCCGATCAGGACGCCGGTTTTGCCAGCAGCGACAATATGCACATCATTGAGATGCCGCATGTGGAAGAGGTGATTGCACCGATCTTCTATACCGTGCCGCTGCAACTGCTGGCTTATCACGTGGCGCTGATTAAAGGTACCGACGTGGATCAGCCGCGTAACCTGGCAAAATCAGTTACCGTCGAGTAAAACTCTCATGCCCTGCGAAAGCGGGGCATTTTTTTTCATTCCTGTGCTGTTTTTAATCAATTTTCCCGCCGTTTTACTGTGACAAATCGTCATCTTCAGCTACTTTTTTCAGTGTCACAAAAAGAAAATTTTCCTGAAAAGCTATTGTCATATTTTCAGTTAACTTAATGATAAACAGGAAAAAAATCATTCTGATTTAACGGAAATTTTCATTGTCATAAAACTGTCATATTTCGTACATTTAACTGTCACCTGTTTGTCCTATTTTGCTCATCGTAGCCACTTAACAATGATTTACGAAAATCTTGCAGGAGACATTATGAAAGTTATGCGTACCACTGTCGCAACTGTTGTCGCCGCGACCTTATCTATGAGCGCTTTCTCTGCATTAGCAGCAGCAAGTCTGACAGGCGCAGGTGCAACTTTTCCTGCGCCGGTGTATGCCAAATGGGCTGATACTTATCAGAAAGAGACCGGTAGTAAAGTTAACTACCAGGGTATCGGCTCCTCCGGTGGTGTTAAACAAATTACAGCGAATACTGTTGATTTCGGTGCCTCTGATGCGCCGCTGTCTGACGAAAAACTGAATCAGGAAGGCCTGTTCCAGTTCCCGACCGTGATTGGCGGCGTGGTACTGGCGGTGAACATCCCAGGTCTGAAGTCTGGCGAACTGGTGCTGGATGGTAAAACGCTGGGTGACATCTACCTGGGTAAAATCAAGAAGTGGGATGATGAAGCCATCACCAAACTGAACCCAGGCGTGAAACTGCCTTCTCAGAACATCGCCGTTGTGCGTCGTGCCGATGGTTCTGGTACCTCCTTCGTCTTCACCAGCTATCTGGCGAAAGTGAACGAAGAGTGGAAAACCAAAGTGGGCGCTGGCTCTACCGTTAACTGGCCAACCGGTCTGGGCGGTAAGGGTAACGACGGTATCGCCGCGTTCGTACAGCGTCTGCCAGGTTCCATCGGCTACGTTGAATACGCTTACGCTAAGCAGAACAACCTGGCATACACCAAACTGGTTTCTGCTGACGGTAAACCGGTTAGTCCGACTGAAGAGAACTTCGCTAACGCCGCGAAAGGCGCTGACTGGAGTAAATCCTTCGCACAGGATCTGACGAACCAGAAAGGTGATGATGCGTGGCCGATTACCTCCACCACCTTTATTCTGATTCATAAAGAGCAGAAGAAACCTGAGCAGGGTGCTGAAGTGCTGAAATTCTTCGACTGGGCATACAAAAATGGCGGCAAACAGGCTAATGACCTGGATTACGCCAGCCTGCCGGACAGCGTGGTAGAGCAGATCCGTGCAGCATGGAAGACCAATGTGAAAGACAGCAGCGGTAAAGCGCTGTACTAAATACCCGTCATACTTCGAGCCGCAGCTGTGTTGGCTGCGTTTGTTCACCCCAGTCACATAGTGAATCTATGCTCCTGGGGATTCACAAGCTTGCCGCCTTGCTGCAACTCGAATTATTTAGGGTATGGCATTACGTTAGCCAGGAAGCGCGATAAAATGCGCGCTTCCTGGCCCAAACTTAAAGAGTGATTTATGGCTGCAACCAAGCCTGCTTTTAACCCACCGGGTAAAAAGGGTGACAAAATCTTCAGCGCGCTGGTAAAACTGGCTGCGCTGATTGTGCTATTGATGTTGGGTGGCATTATTGTCTCTCTGATCATCTCCTCCTGGCCCAGCATTGAGAAATTTGGTTTCTCTTTCCTGTGGACCAAAGACTGGGACGCGCCAAACGATATCTACGGGGCGCTGGTACCGATCTACGGTACGCTGGTCACCTCTTTTATCGCATTGCTGATCGCCGTTCCGGTGAGCTTCGGCATTGCCCTGTTTCTGACCGAACTCGCGCCAGGCTGGCTGCGTCGTCCGCTGGGGATTGCGATTGAACTGCTGGCGGCAATCCCGAGTATCGTCTACGGCATGTGGGGCCTGTTTATCTTTGCTCCACTGTTTGCCACTTATTTTCAGGAACCGGTCGGTAATATCCTTTCCAACATTCCGTTTGTTGGCGCGCTGTTCTCCGGCCCGGCGTTTGGTATCGGTATTCTGGCGGCTGGCGTGATTCTCGCCATCATGATCATCCCTTACATTGCAGCTGTAATGCGTGATGTATTTGAACAGACGCCGGTGATGATGAAAGAGTCTGCCTACGGTATCGGCTGTACCACCTGGGAGGTTATCTGGCGCATCGTGTTGCCGTTCACCAAAAATGGGGTAATTGGCGGCATCATGCTGGGTCTGGGACGAGCACTGGGTGAAACGATGGCGGTGACCTTCATCATCGGCAACACCTACCAGCTCGACAGCGCATCGCTGTATATGCCGGGTAATAGCATCACCTCGGCGCTGGCGAATGAATTTGCGGAAGCGGAGTCTGGCCTGCACGTTGCGGCGTTGATGGAACTGGGTCTGATTCTGTTCGTGATTACCTTCATCGTGCTGGCAGCGTCTAAGTTTATGATTTTACGCCTTGCGAAGAACGAGGGGGCACGCTAATGGCTACGCTTGAAATGCAAACCAGCGCGGAACTGGCGGAATCCCGCCGCAAAATGCAGGCTAAGCGCCGGATGAAAAACCGCATCGCCCTGACGCTTTCTATGGCGACGATGGCGTTTGGTCTGTTCTGGCTCGTCTGGATCCTGATGTCCACCATTTCCCGTGGTATCGACGGGATGTCGCTGGCGCTGTTCACCGAAATGACGCCGCCGCCGAACACGGCGGGTGGCGGTCTGGCGAACGCCCTGGCGGGCAGTGGTCTGTTGATCCTCTGGGCAACCGTGTTTGGTACGCCGCTGGGCATCATGGCCGGGATTTATCTGGCGGAATATGGTCGCAAATCCTGGCTGGCGGAAGTGATTCGCTTCATCAATGACATTCTGCTTTCCGCCCCGTCTATTGTGGTTGGTCTGTTCGTGTACACCATTGTGGTGGCGCAGATGGAGCACTTCTCCGGTTGGGCGGGCGTGATTGCGCTGGCGCTGCTGCAGGTGCCTATCGTGATTCGAACCACCGAAAACATGTTGAAGCTGGTGCCGGATAGTCTGCGTGAAGCGGCTTATGCGCTGGGGACGCCGAAGTGGAAAATGATCTCCGCGATTACGCTGAAAGCGTCTGTCTCCGGGATCATGACCGGTATCCTGCTGGCGATTGCGCGTATCGCAGGTGAAACCGCTCCGCTGCTGTTTACCGCGCTCTCCAATCAGTTCTGGAGTACCGACATGATGCAGCCGATCGCCAACCTGCCGGTCACCATCTTTAAATTTGCGATGAGCCCGTTTGCGGAATGGCAGCAACTGGCGTGGGCCGGGGTGCTGATTATCACGCTGTGCGTATTGCTGCTGAACATTCTGGCGCGCGTAATTTTCGCCAAGAGCAAACACGGTTAACACGTTGCCGGATGGCGGCGTGCGGCCTACGGTTGAACCTATTTGTTGTAGGCCTGATAAGCGAAGCGCCATCAGGCATGATAAGGAAAAGAGTAAAATGAGTATGGTTGATACTGCTCCGGGTAAGATTCAGGTTCGTGATTTGAACTTCTACTACGGCAAATTCCATGCCCTGAAGAACATCAACCTGGATATTGCAAAGAACCAGGTAACGGCATTCATCGGGCCTTCTGGCTGCGGTAAATCGACGCTGTTGCGTACGTTCAACAAGATGTTTGAACTCTACCCGGAACAGCGTGCGGAAGGTGAAATTCTGCTCGATGGTGACAATATTCTCACCAATACCCAGGATATCGCCCTGCTGCGTGCCAAAGTCGGGATGGTGTTCCAGAAGCCGACGCCGTTCCCGATGTCTATCTACGACAACATCGCCTTTGGCGTGCGTCTGTTTGAGAAGCTGTCCCGGGCGGATATGGACGAGCGTGTGCAGTGGGCGTTGACCAAGGCCGCACTATGGAATGAAACCAAAGATAAATTGCACCAGAGCGGATATTCTCTCTCCGGTGGTCAGCAGCAGCGTCTGTGCATCGCGCGAGGTATCGCCATTCGCCCGGAAGTCTTGCTGTTGGATGAGCCGTGCTCAGCACTGGATCCGATCTCAACCGGTCGTATCGAAGAGCTGATTACCGAGCTGAAACAGGATTACACCGTGGTGATCGTGACCCACAACATGCAGCAGGCTGCGCGTTGTTCCGATCATACGGCGTTTATGTACCTGGGCGAGTTGATTGAGTTCAGCAACACGGACGACCTGTTCACCAAGCCCGCGAAGAAACAAACCGAAGATTACATTACTGGCCGCTACGGTTGATATGCCCGGGCATCTGGAGAAATGATGGACAATTTAAACCTTAATAAACACATTTCCGGTCAGTTCAACGCCGAACTGGAAAGCATCCGCACTCAGGTAATGACGATGGGCGGCATGGTCGAGCAGCAGCTTTCTGATGCCATCACCGCGATGCACAATCAGGACAGCGAGCTGGCGAAACGCGTTGTTGATGGCGATAAACACGTCAATATGATGGAAGTGGCGATTGATGAAGCCTGTGTTCGCATCATCGCCAAGCGCCAGCCGACGGCGAGCGATCTGCGTCTGGTGATGGCGATCATCAAAACCATCGCCGAACTGGAACGTATTGGCGACGTGGCGGATAAAATCTGTCGTACCGCGCTGGAGAAGTTCTCCCAGCAGCATCAGCCGCTGCTGGTGAGCCTGGAGTCACTGGGGCGTCACACCATACAGATGCTGCACGACGTGCTGGATGCGTTTGCGCGGATGGATCTGGATGAAGCAGTGCGTATCTACCGTGAAGACAAGAAAGTGGACCAGGAATACGAAGGGATCGTGCGTCAGCTGATGACCTACATGATGGAAGATTCCCGCACCATTCCCAGCGTGTTAACCGCGTTGTTCTGCGCGCGCTCTATCGAGCGTATCGGCGACCGCTGCCAGAATATCTGCGAATACATCTTCTACTTCGTGAAGGGCCAGGATTTCCGTCACGTGGGCGGCGATGAGCTGGATAAGTTGCTGGCGGGTAAAGATCCAAAAGAGTGATAAAACGTAGAAAATAAGCCGGATAAGCGTTAGCGCCATCCGGCAATTGCCCGGTGGCGCAAGCTTACCGGGCCTACAAAAATTACCGGGTAATATTCCAGCCGCGTGCTTTCCACAACGCCGGCAACTGTGCCAAATCGGTAAAAGTCGTCACTTTGGGATGTTCGATAGGCTTGTTGTGCGGATCGGCACAGAAGTAGAACACTTCCATTCCCGCATCAATCCCTGACTGCGCGCCAGCGGAAGAGTCATCGACCAGAATGCAGTTCTGTGCGTTGACGTTCATCGCTTTTGCTGCGTGGAACATCAGCGCCGGATCGGGCTTCCAGCGTTGAATATCGTAGCCGCTGTACAGTTTGTCTGGGAAATGATGCAGCATGCCCAGTTTACCCAGCGAGTGTTGCATTTTGCTGACCGGACCGTTAGAGACCACGCACATCGGCACCGTCATGCTGTCCAGCAAGGTATTCGCACCAGGGATCACTTCCAGTTCCGAGTCGAACAGGCGTGCGACCTCGGCGCGGTAGACGGGTTCTAAGTCGGCTTTGGCCAACGTCACCCCATGCTCCTCGTTAATGATATCAATGATTTCGTAGAGTTTTACGCCCTTAAAGCGTTTAAAAGTTTCTTCAAGATCGAGGGTAATACCGAATTCCTGGAACATTGCGACGTACGCGCGGGAACAGATCACTTCACTGTCGACCAGCGTACCGTCACAGTCAAAAAATACCGCTTCAATTCCGGACATGCCTTTCCCTTTTCACTAGTTTAACGTTTACGTACTGCCTGATTGTGCAACGCAATCGTTGCCGTATAAGCAAATTCAATGAAAAAAACCTCACACAATCACCCCCTATTGTCGCATTTTGGTATAGGATAGCGACGAATTTTCCCTCCTTGTTTGGAAATTGATAATGAGTCAACAACACACAACCCAGACGTCTGGTCAGGGGATGCTGGAACGCGTGTTCAAACTGCGCGAACATGGCACAACGGTACGAACCGAAGTGATCGCCGGTTTTACCACCTTCCTGACGATGGTTTACATCGTTTTTGTTAACCCGCAAATTCTGGGCGTTGCTGGCATGGACACCAGCGCCGTCTTCGTGACCACCTGTCTGATTGCCGCGTTCGGCAGCATTCTGATGGGGCTGTTCGCTAACCTGCCGGTGGCACTGGCGCCCGCGATGGGGCTGAATGCGTTCTTTGCCTTCGTTGTGGTTGGCGCGATGGGCCTGTCGTGGCAGGTCGGTATGGGGGCTATTTTCTGGGGTGCCGTCGGTCTGCTGCTGCTGACTATTTTCCGCGTGCGTTACTGGATGATTGCCAATATCCCGGTCAGTCTGCGCGTGGGGATCACCAGCGGTATCGGTCTATTCATCGGCATGATGGGGCTTAAAAACGCGGGTGTCATCGTTGCGAATCCGGAAACGCTGGTCAGCATTGGTAATCTGACCTCCCATAGCGTCCTGCTGGGCGTGCTCGGTTTCTTTATCATCGCTATCCTGGCGTCACGTAATATTCACGCCGCCGTGCTGGTATCCATCATCGTCACTACGCTGTTGGGCTGGATGCTGGGTGATGTGCACTATAACGGCATTGTCTCTGCGCCGCCGAGCGTCTCGTCGGTGATTGGGCATGTCGATCTGGCGGGGTCGTTTAACATTGGTCTGGCTGGGGTGATTTTCTCTTTCATGCTGGTTAACCTGTTTGACTCCTCCGGCACATTGATCGGCGTAACTGATAAAGCCGGTCTGGCGGATGAAAAAGGGAAATTTCCGCGCATGAAGCAGGCGCTGTTTGTCGATAGCGTCTCCTCTGTGACCGGGGCATTTATTGGTACGTCTTCCGTCACTGCTTATATCGAGTCCTCTTCCGGCGTTTCTGTTGGGGGGCGTACTGGCCTGACCGCGGTGGTGGTTGGTCTGCTGTTCCTGCTGGTGATCTTCCTGTCACCGCTGGCGGGGATGGTGCCGGGCTATGCGGCTGCAGGCGCGCTGATTTACGTCGGCGTGTTAATGACGTCCAGTCTGGCGCGCGTGAAGTGGGACGATCTCACTGAATCGGTACCGGCGTTTATCACTGCCGTGATGATGCCGTTCAGCTTCTCGATTACCGAAGGGATCGCGCTGGGCTTTATCTCTTACTGTGTGATGAAAATCGGTACCGGTCGTCTGCGTGAGCTGAGCCCGTGCGTGGTCGTTGTGGCGCTGCTGTTTGTGCTGAAGATTGTGTTTATCGACGCGCACTAAGTCCGTCAGGACATAAAAAAACCCGGTAAGCATCACGCTACCGGGTTTTTTGTTTCTGGCTTACGCCTTCACGCGCTCGATGTAGTCACCAAACGCGGTGAGCTGGCCGGTTAGATGGTCCAGCGTACTCTGGTCAATCACTTCACCCGTCTGCGGGTCTACTTTGTTTTGTATCACGCCACCCATAAATTCCGGCTTGTTCATGACCATGGCATCCAGGAAAACCAGGATCTGACGCAGATGATATTGGCAGCGCGCGCCGCCAATAGCCCCCATCGAGCTGGTCTGGATGAGCACCGGTTTGCCTGAAAGCGGCTGATCGGGCAGGCGTGACAGCCAGTCGATGGCGTTCTTCAGACCACCCGGTACCGAATAGTTATATTCCGGCGTAACGATAACCACGCCATCAGCCTGGCGAATTTGTTCAGCCAGCGCGTCGACGCTTGCCGGAAACCCCTCTTCCTGCTGCACGTCAGCATCGTAAAGCGGGATATCACCGATAGACGGTAACGCACTGATTTTCATACCCGCCGGGGCGATTTTCGGCAGCGTACGGGCAACCATACCGTTAAACGAACCTTTGCGCAGGCTTCCCAGTAACGTAACAACATTCAACGTTTCAGACATGGTAACTCCATCAGTTGTGCGTATAAGACGTCGCGACAGATAATTGCGCGAATCGCATCAGACGACCCGTTGGCGCATTCGCGCGGGTCTGGATATCAGGCAGGCTTTTCCAGCCCTGCTTAACATCAAACTCCCAAAGTTGAAGTTTATCAATGGCTGGCGTAACCGCAACCGACCACACCAGCAGGTCTTCGGCATCGCAAATAGCCTCAATCTGAGTAACACGGGCACATTTCAGACGCCCGGAGACTGGCAGCAATTGCAGCTCATGCGGATCGTTGTTGCGGACGTCACCCGTCAGTTTCAAGACACTCTGGCGTAAGGTGATCATCTGCGCGCGCGCTTCGTCCGGATCGTTTTGCTTGCTGATCCACAGGCTTTCGTTGCTGGAGAAGGTCGGGACGTCGGCGGTATGGGGGCTAATAAATCCACGGGGGGCGCGCTGGAGTTCCATATCCAGTCCGCATTCCCCTTCGGTTGTCAGCGCCACACCGACCATATTACCGGCATAGGCGATGGAAAAGCTGGGTAGATTTTTATCGCGAAATGCCGGTTTGCCTTTGGCTTTGTATACGATTTCCGGTAACTCGAGCGTGCCATACAGCATAAACATCAGCTCGGCGAGAAGTCCTCGGGATGCCAGAAAACGGGTCTGGCGATGTGTGGGGAGTCTTCGTGCTTCATGATGGCAGGATGACGGAAGGCGCATCGAAATCAAGTGTCCTTCCGTCAGGATCCCTCTGGCAAAATGGGTCGCCATTTTTCTCTCCATGATTAATGGTCGGTGATAATGACGAGAGTAACATTTACTCGGTTTATAGACAGAGTAAATAGCCAAAAAGTACGAATGAATCAGCCTCCCTTACGCGCATTTACATTTCCTGGTACGGATTGGCTGTTTTTGCGTCAGGAGAGGTTGTTTGATGGTCTCCCAGGGAAGAAGGCGAATTGCCATTTGGACAACAGTGAATTCCATGCTGACATGCCGCCCTGAATGAGGCGGCATGTCAGCATGGAGGAACAGCAATTTAACTGAATCGGGGTAACAGGTTGAAGACGTTGCCGAACCAGCAAACAATAACCGCTACGCCGAACAGGATCACGATAGTCGGGATAAAGACACCGCCCCAGACGGTAAACATTTTATTGGGGAACTTCTGGCGGGCTTTCAGGGCCAGTACCGCAGGGATGATCACGGCCCATATCGTTGCGCACAGCCCTGCACCGCCGATGCCATAGATAAAACCGTTCGGGAAGATTAAGTATAAAAGCGCCGGAGGCAGGAAGGTTAACAAGACGGTTTTAAAACGTCCCACTGCCGAATTGTCGAATTTGAACAGATCCGCAAGATAATCAAATAGCCCCAGAGTCACGCCAAAAAAGGAACTGGCGACGGCCAGGTTTGAAAAAACCAGCAGACAAAATTCGATGATTCCGGTTTGCCTGGTGCCGAGAAATGATTTTACTAATGAATCAACATTACCGCCCGACGCAATGATCTCACTGAAGCTTTCCCGTGTAATGTTACCCATGGTGCAATACAACCAGAACAGATAAATCACAAGCGCCAGCAAAGAACCAAAGACAATGCTTTTAATTAATTTATCTTTTCTTTTGCCATAGCAGATGATCAGACTGGGAATGTTTCCGTGAAAGCCAAATGAAGCCAGGCATACCGGTAATGCCATAAAAATATAGGGGAAGTAAGAGACGTTGTTTTGAGCCTGGCCTGCCGTATCCCGCAGTATAGAAAAATCGACCTGGAAGAAGAATGACCCAAAAACGATAATAAAAGAGATGATTTTAATCCCGAGGAACAAGGAGGTAATTCGACTTGCTGCCAGTGAACTGATCCACAACACGCTGGCGACAAAAATGGCAGTACAGATTCCAACAATTCGGGGGTTAACGCGATATCCCATATTCATGGAGATCGTTTCGCTAATGATGGCACCATTAGCAGAAATATAGGCATACGTGAGAATGTAGAGAACAAAGGCAACGGTAAATCCACTCACAATGTTCCATTTGTTGCCAATAAGATCTTTAGTAATGGTATTAAAACTGGATCCAACGGGGTAATTTAAATTTGCCTCTAATAACAGGAGTCCGGAATGCATCATTGAAAACCAGGCGATTATTAAAATAAACGCCCCCCAAAAAAACCACGCGCCGGACAAATCAACGGGGAGAGCAAACATCCCCCCACCAATCACCGTACCGGCTATGACCATAATCCCCCAAAAGGAGGAGTGTTTAGCATTCGAATTTTCTTCCATGATGCCTCATTAATTATAGTGAACCTATAAGGTTTTAATTATGCAACAATATAAAGGAAGTGGATTTATCGCTGGGGGGTTACATCGTATAACCCCCCTGATGCTTATAATTAAACTTCTTTCAGTTTAGCGGTGAAGTGACGTAATACTTTCGGTTCGTAGGTGAAGGTCAACCCTTTAATATTCATCGCGTTTTCTTTGACGTGTTCAAAGGCTTCAATAATGAAGTCCATATGAGATTGCGTATACGTTGCTCTTGGGATGGTTAGACGCAGAAGCTCGGCCGGGCAAGGTAATTGCTTACCGGTTTTAGGATCTCTGCCTAATAAGAATGAACCAATCTCAACGGCGCGGATACCGGCCACTTTATAGAGTTCGCAAGCGAGAGCCTGAGCCGGGAACTGTTCTGCCGGAATGTGCGGCAATAATTTACCCGCATCGACAAAGGCCGCGTGGCCGCCAGCTTGTTGGCAAGTGACGCCAATCGCCTCGAGGCCATCGACTAAATATTGCACTTGCGCGATACGATAGGCCAGCCAGTCCTGGTTCATACCATCCACCAGACCCACCGCAAGACGCTCCATTGCCCCGCCTTCCAGACCACCGTATGTCGGGAAGCCTTCCTGTACGACGCACAGGGTTCTGCACTCGGTATAGACGTCAAAATAGGTGTCGTCTTTAATGCACAGTAAGCCGCCCATTGGCACCATCGCATCTTTTTTCGCGGACATTGCCAACATATCGGCATATTTGTAAGTCTCGCGGGTAATTTCTTCGATGCTCCAGTCCCGGTATTCTGCTTCGCGTTTCTGGATAAAATACGCATTCTCGGCAAAGCGCGCGGAGTCCATGACTACCGGAATGTCATATTTTTTAGCGATATTATACATGGACTTCAGGTTGGCTAATGAAACCGGTTGCCCGCCTGCAGAGTTACTGGTAATGGTCGCCACAATATACGGAACGTTGTTGGGGCCGACTTCCTGAATGCCGCGCTCTAATCCATCGAGATCGAAATTTCCCTTAAAGTCATAACGAACACCAGTATCAAATGCCTCTTTGATGTACACGTTACGCACGGCGCAGCCGTTGATTTGGCTGTGTCCCTGAGTGGTATCGAAGAAGTAGTTGGAGAAAACCGCCATCTTACTTCTGTCTAACCCTTTTTCCTGCTCACGTTTTTTGATGAGAACCGGAATATAAATTTGTTCTGCACCGCGGCCCTGGTGCGTTGGAATTGTATATTGATAACCAAAAATGTTTTTCACTGCTTCAGATAGCGCATAATAGCTACGGCTGCCGCTGTAGGCTTCATCCCCACGTAGCATGGCTGCTTGCATATTCTGTGTCACTGCGCCAGTACCGCTGTCGGTCAGCAGATCAATAAAGACATCTTCACTATCCAGCAGGAAAGGGTTCATCCCGGATTTAATAATTGCGTTATTCCGATGTTCTCTCGTTGTACGTTTTACCGGTTCAATAACACGAATACGGAAGGGTTCTGGTAAATGTTTAAAGTTATCCATGACATAATCCTTTAATTTATTTCACTGTATTGACTCAATACGTCTGCACGCGGGTATAAATATACCCGGCATAATTCATCTCTCATTTATTCCAGTCATGACTGTATTTTCGTTTTAAAAAACGAACAGGCATACGTGGCGTTGCGATATGCAACCACAATGAGAAATTGAGCTATGTTTGAGATGTGCCAAATGAACAGACTACGAATAGCCTATGTTCTGGCAAAATAAAGGCAGGGAAATTTAAGGGTGATGATTGACAATTTTATTGTCAACATTAAACCATTTTGAAATGATGTATGCATGTAAGATAATCATGATTGAGTTATCCTCTGTAGACACAGTGCTACATTATGGCAATGAAAATATTTGTCTATGAGAGAATAATTTAACTGTGATAAAAATCACAGTTAAATTAACATTTAATTAATTAAGGATCATTCAAGAAAATACAATATTCCGCTAGCGATTTACCGAACGGGCAATACGTGTATAAGTATGTCTGACGCCACGAATCGCCACGCTGTAGGCCAGTATATTTTCCGGCAACGCCATTCCCATATAGCCAGTATCGCCAATATGATGGAGATCCGCCCCTGCCATTTTACTCATCAGGGCTATCTGGCGAATTGTACTGACGTCTGCGCCCTCCTGAGAGGTGCCGATTGCCGTCATTGCCAGCGCACCGTGCGCGTGTGCACACGCGATCAGCGCCTCTACTTTTTGCTGGCTCATACCCGGTACTGTTCCTGGTGCCGGAATAAGCACGATATCTGCGCCCTGTCCGGCAAAGGCGGCGACGTCACTTTCACTGATAATTGCGCTGCCGCTTTCCCGCACAATCCCTGCGCCGTGCATTTTACCGGTGATGATAATGGCCTTGTCGCCAACGGCCTCACGGATCGTTTTCACCGCTTTTCCCAGAGCGAGATTGCTAACGCCGTTGTTGGGATTTCCCGTCAGTACCAGGATCTTCGCTCCCATTTCTACCAGTTTGCGAGCATTCTCTGCGGTTGCGGCACGGCCTGGTTTCATCTTCCAGATGTCATCATGCGCACTGGCAAATTCAGGATCGACGGCCTCAAGGTTGACGCCTATGATGCGTCCGGTCAGGCGCTGCAGTTCATGCAACGTCTGATCCGGTGCAGTACCGGCAGGCATTCCCTGGATTAGCGGTGCTTTGCTATCGAACATGTTGATCAGCAGAATGTCCGCCCCCTGCGACGCGGCAAGTTCGGCATTAGTGACGTTATTGAGCAATGGTTGGGTAATGGCGATGGTTTCACTGACCAGGACGCGGCCTTCACTGGCGCGGATTGCGTACAGCAGCGCCGTTTTGTCCATGCACACGAAATCAGAAGCACTACAGTCAAGTAAACGTTTATGTTCCATAAAAAGAGACCCTCTTATAAAACGATAATGCCCTGAATTAACCGTCAGTTAATTCAGGGCTACGGGATTACTTACCGATACAGAAGCTGGAGAAAATTCTTCCCAGCAGATCGTCGGAGGTAAACTCACCGGTGATCTCACTTAAGCTTTGCTGCGCCAGACGGAGCTCTTCAGCCAGTAGCTCACCGGCCCATGCACCTAACAGTTGGGCCTTGCCCTGCTGGAGATGCTCAGCGGCGTCGGCCAGCGCCTGTAAGTGACGACGACGGGCCAGGAAGCCTCCTTCCATGTTGGTATCAAAACCCATGCTCTGTTTGAGATGGTTGCGCAGTACGTCCACGCCTTCACCGGTGCGCGCCGAAAGACGAACCAGTGAGTGACCATTCACCTCGCTGATGCCCAGCGGTTCGCCGGTGATATCCGCTTTGTTCCGTACCACGGTAATGGGCAGTTTTGACGGTAAACGGGCGATAAAGTCCGGCCAGATGTCAGCCGGGTCAACGGCATCCGTGGTTGTGCCATCGACCATAAACAACACGCGATCCGCTTGCTCAATTTCCTGCCAGGCCCGTTCGATACCGATACGCTCCACTTCGTCGCTGGCCTCACGCAGACCGGCGGTATCGATAATGTGCAGCGGCATACCATCGATATGGATGTGCTCACGCAGCACATCGCGCGTGGTACCGGCGATGTCGGTGACAATGGCCGCCTCACGGCCCGCCAGCGCATTCAGGAGGCTTGATTTACCGGCGTTAGGGCGTCCGGCAATGACCACCTTCATCCCTTCACGCAGCAGGCTGCCCTGACGCGCTTCAGCGCGAACGGCATCGAGATCGGCAATCACGCCATTCAATTGCGCTTCAATTTTGCCATCGGACAGGAAGTCGATCTCTTCATCCGGAAAGTCGATGGCCGCTTCTACGTAGATGCGCAGGTGAGTGAGTGCTTCCACCAGATGGTTTACGCGGGTGGAAAACGCTCCCTGCAATGAGTTCAACGCTGAACGAGCCGCCTGCTCAGAACTGGCATCAATCAGGTCGGCAATCGCTTCGGCCTGGGCTAAGTCGAGTTTATCGTTGAGAAACGCGCGCTCAGAGAACTCGCCGGGGCGGGCAATGCGTAGGCCGGGCAGCGTCAGGATGCGTTTTAACAGCAGGTCGAGAATGACCGGGCCGCCGTGTCCCTGAAGTTCCAGCACATCCTCACCTGTAAACGAGTTCGGGCCGGGAAACCACAGGGCGATCCCCTGGTCCAGCGCGGTACCGTCGGCATCTTTAAACGGCAGATAGTCGGCGTAACGGGGTTTGGGCAGCTTGCCCAGAACAGCTTCGGCCACCTCACGCGCCTTCAGGCCGGAAATGCGCAGAATACCCACACCACCGCGTCCCGGTGGGGTTGCCTGGGCGACGATAGTGTCGTTATGGCTCATGATATGTCTCTTCGTAAATGTAAAAAAGGCGGTCTAATGACCGCCTTCTCTGGCATTAACTTTAACGTGAATACTCGAAATAATTCAAGTTGCAGGAAGGCGGCAAGTTTGTGAGCCCCAGGAGCTTACTGAAGTAAGTGACTGGGGCAAGCAAATGCAGCCAACGCGCCTGCGGCTTGAAGAATGAAGAGTATCAGGACTTTTTCTTCTCGCGGCTATGCAGGCCACGTTTTTCCAGACCACGGTAAATCAGCTGCTGCTGGATGATCGTCACCAGGTTGCTGACGATATAGTACAGCACCAGACCTGACGGGAACCACAAGAAGAACACGGTAAAGATGACCGGCATAAAGGTCATGATCTTCTGCTGCATCGGGTCGGTCACGGTGGTCGGCGACATCTTCTGGATGAAGAACATCGTTACGCCCATCAGGATCGGCAGGATGTAGTACGGGTCCTGTGCAGACAAGTCATGGATCCACAGGGCGAACGGCGCATGACGCAGTTCCACGGAGCCCATCAGCATGTAGTACAACGCCAGGAAGATAGGCATCTGGATGATCAGCGGGAAGCAGCCGCCCAGCGGGTTAACCTTCTCAGCTTTGTACAGGGCCATCATTTCCTGGCTCTGACGCTGTTTGTCATCGCCCAGACGCTCACGCATTGCCTGAATCTTCGGCTGCAGCATACGCATCTTCGCCATGGAGGTATACTGCGCTTTAGTCAGCGGGTACATGATGCCACGAACGATAAAGGTGATGATGATAATGGAGAAGCCCCAGTTACCGACAAAGCTATGGATCCATTTCAGCAGTTTGAACAGCGGCTGAGAGATGAACCACAACCAACCGTAATCCACGGTCAGATCCAGGTGCGGTGCAACGGCCGCCATTTTGTCCTGAATTTCCGGGCCAACCCACAGGGTGCTGGTCATCGCGCCAGACTGACCCGGCTGAACCAGTACCGGCTGAGATTTATAGCCGATAGCGGCAATGCCGTTACCCAGGTTCGCGGTATAGAAGTTGTTGGTACCGTCGTTACGTGGCACCCATGCCGTTGCAAAATACTGTTGCAGCATCGCCACCCAACCGTCTTTCGCATTGACGTTCAGGTTTTCGTTATCCGCGATGGTGTCGAATTTGTATTTTTCATACTTCTCATCTGGCGTGGAATACGCAGCGCCACGGAAAGTATGCAGCGCGAAGTTGCTGCTTCCGGTGTCGCGATGAGACGGCAGATTGATGGATTGCTTCAGCTGACCAAAGGTGGAGATCTCCAGCGGTTTCTCGCTGGCGTTCTGCACGCTGTAGTTAACGTTAACCGCATAGTCGCCACGTTTGAGGACAAACGTTTTGGTAAAGGTGTTACCCGCGGCATCCGTATAGGTCATCGGGATCTGCAGTTCGTTCTGACCATCAGCCAGTACAAAGGCGTCTTTTTCGACGTTGTACAGCGGACGTGGGCCGTTAGCCGGGTTATCCGGGCCGTCACGACCTGTCAGACCGCTCTGAGCCTGATAGATAAACTGCGGCGTGGTTTCCAGCAGTTGGAACGGTTCGCTGGAACCGAGTTCTTTCGGGTAAGCTGGCAGCAGGGCCTGTTCCACATCACCACCACGGGTGTTAATGGTCAGATCAAGCACGTCAGTCTTAACCGTAATCAGTTTCCCCTGGCCACTGGCCGGTACGCCCTGGTCGGCGGCGCTACCCGCTGCGGTGGTCGTTGTCTGCGTGGTCTGTTGGGTCTGAGGTTGCGGATTTTTATCCTGCTCCCAGGCTTGCCAGATCATGAAAGACACGAACAGCAAAGCGATGACTAAAAGATTGCGTTGCGAATCCATCGTTAGTGTTCTCTGGTATCAAATGGTCCGGGCGGGACGGGATCGTCACCACCAGGGTGTAAAGGGTGGCATTTTAATACGCGTTTCACCGTCAACCAACTGCCTTTTATCACTCCAAACCTGCGCAATGCCTCAATTCCGTAGCTTGAACACGTTGGAGTGAAACGGCAATGCGGCCCAAGCAGCGGACTGATCAGGCGTTGATAGACCCGAATAAGGGCTATCAGGACCCGCGAGCCAGGCGACAATGGCGGCGCCATAATTTTTCCAACGCTTCCGAGAGAGCACGGTTATCGAGGTCGGCAACCCCTTTTTTCGCCACCACTACGAAGTCCATTGCTGGCAATTCGTGTTGACGCAGACGAAAGCTTTCACGCGTCAGACGTTTAATCCGATTGCGTTCATGCGCGCGTCGAACGTTTTTCTTGGCGACAGTAAGACCGATACGGGGATGCCCCAGCGAATTCAGGCGGCCGAGGATGGTGATTTGCGGCGTGCCAGCCCGTTGTGGCTGCTGGAAGACGAAAGTGAAATGAGCGGGAGTTAACAAACGTAACTCCCTGGGAAATGCGAGCTTAACCACTCAGGGGTTAGCTTTATTACTTGGAAACGGTCAGACGAGCGCGGCCTTTAGCACGACGACGTGCCAGAACCTGACGACCATTTTTAGTAGCCATACGAGCACGGAAGCCGTGAGAACGGTTGCGCTTCAGTACAGACGGTTGAAAAGTGCGTTTCATGGCGATTTCTACCTAAACTTGAATAAATTCACTGACTTTTGCGTATACCCGAACGAGTTTCGAACGACTAACGCCTCAGCGTGGGTGATTAAAGAGGCCGGATTGTAATAATTGTACACTCCGGAGTCAATTCTCTTTCCTTATTTCCCGCGTATTTCCGCACGTTTTCGCGTGAAAAACAGGCAGCGTTGACACCGTGTTACGGGCATCGCGCGACGGGGGAAAGATTATACGGGCTGATGAACAAAGCGCAAGGATCGCTCGGGATCTTTATGAGATCGTTTTAGCAGTATAGCGTCTTTACTCATTAATTTTTCCAATATGCGGGCGAAATCGTGCAGCACTTCTCCAGGATCGTTTACACTTATCCGGTCCTGTGAAGGCCTGTGGATAAATCGGGAAGAATCTGTGAGAAACAGAAGATCTCTTGCGCAGTTTACGCTATGATCCGCGGTCCCGATCGTTTCAAAGGATCCTGATCGGGTTAAAATTGCAGATAGCAATTCGCACGTCACCCTTTGCATAGGGTCTAGCCGACGTGCGTCAACAATCATGAATGTTTCAGCCTTTGTCATTTATCGACTTTTGTTCGAGTGGAGTCCGCCGTGTCACTTTCGCTTTGGCAGCAGTGTCTTGCCCGATTGCAGGATGAGTTACCAGCCACAGAATTCAGTATGTGGATACGCCCTTTGCAGGCGGAACTGAGCGATAACACGCTGGCTTTGTATGCGCCAAACCGTTTTGTGCTCGATTGGGTAAGAGACAAGTACCTTAACAATATCAATGGGCTGCTGAATAATTTCTGCGGCGCAGATGCCCCGCAACTGCGTTTTGAGGTCGGGACGAAGCCCGTCAGCCAGACGCTGAAGGCGCCCGTGAACAACAACGTCGCCGCACCGGCTCAGGTGGCGCACCAGGTTCAGCCGCAGCGCGCGTCGCCTGTCGCGGCGCGTCCTGGCTGGGACAATGTGCCTGCGCCGGCAGAACCCACCTATCGCTCTAACGTTAACGTCAAACACACGTTTGATAACTTCGTTGAAGGTAAATCCAACCAGTTGGCTCGCGCGGCGGCGCGTCAGGTGGCGGACAATCCTGGTGGCGCCTATAACCCGCTGTTCCTTTATGGCGGCACCGGTCTGGGTAAAACCCACCTGTTGCACGCGGTGGGAAACGGCATTATGGCGCGCAAACCTAATGCCAAAGTGGTGTATATGCACTCCGAACGCTTTGTCCAGGACATGGTAAAAGCCCTGCAAAACAACGCGATCGAAGAGTTTAAACGCTATTATCGTTCCGTCGACGCCCTCCTCATCGATGACATCCAGTTCTTCGCTAATAAAGAACGATCTCAGGAAGAATTTTTCCACACCTTTAACGCCCTTCTTGAAGGTAATCAGCAGATCATTTTGACTTCGGATCGTTATCCAAAAGAGATCAACGGCGTTGAGGATCGTCTGAAATCCCGCTTCGGCTGGGGGCTGACGGTGGCGATCGAACCGCCAGAACTGGAAACGCGCGTGGCGATCCTGATGAAAAAGGCCGACGAAAATGATATTCGTCTGCCGGGTGAAGTGGCCTTCTTTATTGCCAAGCGTCTACGCTCTAACGTGCGTGAGCTGGAAGGGGCACTGAACCGTGTGATTGCCAACGCCAACTTTACCGGTCGGGCGATTACCATCGACTTCGTTCGCGAAGCGCTGCGCGATCTGCTGGCGTTACAGGAAAAACTGGTCACCATCGACAATATTCAGAAGACGGTGGCGGAGTATTACAAAATTAAAATTGCGGATTTGCTGTCCAAGCGTCGTTCTCGCTCGGTAGCGCGTCCGCGTCAGATGGCCATGGCGTTGGCGAAAGAGCTCACCAACCACAGCTTGCCGGAAATTGGCGATGCGTTTGGTGGCCGCGACCACACTACGGTGCTTCATGCCTGCCGTAAGATTGAGCAGTTGCGTGAAGAAAGCCATGATATTAAAGAAGATTTCTCAAACTTAATCAGAACATTATCTTCGTGACGCTATGAAATTTACCGTTGAACGTGAACATTTATTAAAGCCGCTTCAGCAGGTCAGCGGCCCGCTGGGTGGTCGTCCTACGCTGCCTATTCTTGGCAACCTGTTGCTGCAGGTGGCTGACGGTGCGCTTTCGCTGACGGGTACCGACCTTGAAATGGAAATGGTGGCCCGCGTTGCGTTGATTCAGCCGCATGAGCCTGGCGCCACGACGGTCCCGGCGCGGAAGTTCTTTGATATCTGCCGTGGCCTACCGGAAGGGGCGGAAATCGCCGTCCAGCTGGAAGGCGATCGCATGCTGGTACGTTCGGGCCGCAGTCGTTTTTCGCTGTCCACGCTGCCTGCCGCCGACTTCCCGAATCTGGATGACTGGCAGAGCGAGGTAGAATTCACCCTGCCGCAGGCGACGATGAAGCGTCTGATTGAAGCCACGCAGTTCTCCATGGCGCATCAGGACGTGCGTTACTACTTAAACGGCATGCTGTTTGAGACCGAAGGTGAAGAGTTGCGTACCGTGGCAACTGATGGTCACCGTCTGGCGGTTTGCTCTATGCCTGTTGGTCAGTCGCTGCCCAACCATTCGGTGATCGTGCCGCGTAAAGGTGTGATTGAACTGATGCGTATGCTTGACGGCGGCGATAACCCGCTGCGCGTGCAGATTGGCAGCAACAACATCCGCGCACACGTTGGCGACTTTATCTTTACGTCTAAGCTGGTGGACGGCCGTTTCCCGGATTACCGTCGCGTACTGCCGAAGAATCCGGATAAACATCTGGAAGCCGGCTGCGATATCCTCAAGCAGGCTTTTGCCCGCGCGGCGATCCTGTCGAACGAGAAGTTCCGCGGCGTGCGTCTGTATGTGAGTGAAAATCAGCTCAAAATCACGGCGAACAACCCGGAACAGGAGGAAGCCGAAGAGATTCTGGATGTCACCTACCCGGGGACTGAAATGGAGATCGGCTTTAACGTCAGCTACGTATTAGATGTCCTGAATGCGCTGAAGTGTGAAAACGTGCGCATCATGCTGACTGACTCCGTGTCGAGCGTACAAATTGAAGATGCGGCGTCGCAAAGTGCGGCTTACGTTGTTATGCCAATGAGATTGTAGAATCTGAAAGGGGGCTGGTTTACTTGCCATTTCGTTTCCCGGCAGTGCTCGAAATGCTCACGTACTTCGTGTACGCTCCGCTTTCTGCGCGCTGGCGGTAAACGAACTGGCTGCGACACTCACGCCCCCTGGATGATGCTCTGAAATATGTCGCTATCCCGACTCTTAATCAAAGATTTCCGCAATATTGAAAATGCGGATCTCGCGTTATCCCCCGGCTTTAACTTCCTGGTTGGCGCGAACGGCAGCGGTAAAACCAGCGTTCTGGAAGCCATCTATACGCTCGGCCACGGCCGGGCGTTTCGCAGTTTGCAGATTGGTCGCGTCATTCGTCACGAGCAGGAGTCGTTTGTTCTTCATGGGCGATTGCAGGGGAATGAGCGGGAAACCTCGATTGGGTTAACCAAAGATAAGCTGGGTGACAGTAAAGTGCGTATCGACGGCACTGACGGCCACAAGGTGGCGGAGCTGGCGCTGTTGATGCCGATGCAACTGATCACCCCTGAGGGGTTTACTTTACTCAACGGCGGCCCCAAATACAGAAGAGCGTTCCTCGATTGGGGATGCTTTCACAATGAAGCTGGATTCTTCACCGCCTGGAGCAACCTGAAGCGTCTGCTCAAGCAGCGCAATGCGGCGCTGCGCCAGGTGAGTCGTTACGAGCAACTGCGTCCGTGGGATAAAGAACTGATCCCGCTGGCGGAACAAATCAGCACCTGGCGCGCGGAGTACAGCGCCGGTATCGCACAGGATATGGCGGATACTTGCCAGCAGTTTCTTCCTGAATTTTCTCTCTCCTTCTCTTTTCAGCGCGGCTGGGAGAAAGAGACTGATTATGCCGAGGTGCTGGAACGTGGTTTTGAACGCGACCGCATGTTGACTTACACCGCGCACGGCCCGCATAAAGCGGATTTCCGCATTCGCGCCGACGGTGCGCCGGTAGAAGATACCTTGTCGCGTGGGCAGTTAAAGCTGCTAATGTGCGCCTTACGTCTGGCGCAAGGGGAGTTCCTCACCCGTGAAAGCGGGCGGCGGTGTCTCTACCTGATAGATGATTTTGCCTCAGAGCTTGATGATGCGCGTCGCGGACTGTTAGCCAGTCGATTAAAAGCGACGCAATCACAGGTCTTTGTCAGCGCAATCAGCGCTGAACACGTTCTGGACATGTCGGACAAAAATTCGAAGATGTTCACCGTGGAAAAGGGTAAAATAACGGATTAACCCAAGTTTAAATGAGCGAGAAACGTTGATGTCGAATTCTTATGACTCCTCCAGTATCAAAGTCCTGAAAGGACTGGATGCGGTGCGTAAGCGCCCGGGTATGTATATCGGCGATACGGATGACGGCACCGGTCTGCACCACATGGTATTCGAGGTGGTAGATAACGCTATCGACGAAGCGCTCGCGGGTCACTGTAAAGACATTATTGTCACCATCCATGCCGACAACTCTGTCTCCGTACAGGATGATGGACGCGGCATCCCGACCGGTATTCACCCGGAAGAAGGCGTATCGGCGGCGGAAGTGATCATGACCGTTCTGCACGCAGGCGGTAAATTCGACGATAACTCCTATAAAGTCTCCGGCGGTCTGCACGGTGTGGGTGTCTCCGTGGTGAACGCCCTGTCGCAGAAACTGGAACTGGTTATCCAGCGCGATAACAAAATCCACCGTCAGATCTACGAGCACGGCGTTCCGCAGGCACCGCTGGCAGTCACTGGCGATACCGATAAAACCGGTACGATGGTGCGTTTCTGGCCGAGCCACGAAACCTTTACTAACGTCACGGAGTTCGAATACGAGATTCTGGCGAAGCGTCTGCGCGAACTGTCATTCCTGAACTCTGGCGTCTCTATTCGCCTGAAAGACAAGCGCGATGGTAAAGAAGACCATTTCCACTATGAAGGTGGCATCAGGGCGTTCGTTGAGTATCTGAACAAGAACAAAACGCCAATCCACCCGAATATCTTCTATTTCTCCACCGAAAAAGACGGTATCGGCGTGGAAGTTGCACTGCAATGGAACGACGGCTTCCAGGAAAACATCTACTGCTTTACTAACAACATTCCGCAGCGTGACGGCGGTACGCACCTGGCAGGTTTCCGTGCGGCGATGACCCGTACCCTGAACGCCTACATGGACAAAGAAGGCTACAGCAAAAAAGCGAAAGTCAGCGCTACCGGTGATGATGCCCGTGAAGGTCTGATTGCCGTGGTGTCCGTGAAGGTGCCGGATCCGAAGTTCTCCTCGCAGACCAAAGATAAACTGGTCTCCTCTGAGGTGAAATCGGCGGTAGAACAGCAGATGAATGAACTGCTGAGCGAATACCTGCTGGAAAACCCGTCTGACGCCAAGATTGTGGTCGGTAAAATTATTGATGCGGCCCGTGCCCGTGAAGCAGCCCGCCGTGCGCGTGAAATGACGCGTCGTAAAGGGGCGCTGGATCTGGCGGGTCTGCCTGGCAAACTGGCGGACTGTCAGGAACGCGACCCGGCGCTGTCCGAACTGTACCTTGTGGAAGGGGACTCCGCGGGCGGCTCTGCAAAACAGGGGCGTAACCGCAAGAACCAGGCGATTCTGCCGCTGAAGGGTAAGATCCTCAACGTAGAGAAAGCGCGCTTCGACAAGATGCTCTCTTCGCAGGAAGTGGCGACGCTGATCACCGCGCTCGGTTGCGGTATCGGTCGTGACGAGTACAACCCGGACAAACTGCGCTATCACAGCATCATTATCATGACCGATGCGGACGTCGATGGCTCGCATATTCGTACGCTGTTGTTGACCTTCTTCTATCGTCAGATGCCAGAAATTGTTGAGCGTGGCCATGTCTACATTGCCCAGCCGCCGCTGTATAAAGTGAAGAAAGGCAAGCAGGAACAGTACATTAAAGACGATGAGGCGATGGACCAGTACCAGATCTCCATCGCGCTGGACGGTGCTACGCTGCACACCAACGCCAGCGCACCGGCGCTGTCTGGTGAAGCGTTAGAAAAACTGGTTTCTGAGTACAACGCCACGCAGAAAATGATTGGTCGTATGGAGCGTCGCTTCCCGAAAGCAATGCTGAAAGAGCTGGTGTATCAGCCGACGCTGACTGAAGACAATCTTTCAGACGAGCAGACCGTGAGCCGTTGGGTGAACGCGCTAATTACCGAGCTGAATGAGAAAGAGCAGCACGGTAGCCAGTGGAAATTCGATATCCAGCACAATACGGAACAGAATCTGTTTGAACCGATCGTGCGTGTGCGTACCCACGGTGTGGACACCGACTACGCGCTGGATCACGAGTTTGTAACGGGTGCGGAATACCGCCGTATCTGCACGCTGGGTGAAAAACTGCGCGGCCTGATGGAAGAAGATGCCTTCATCGAACGTGGCGAACGTCGTCAACCGGTTGCCAGCTTCGAACAGGCGCTGGACTGGCTGGTGAAAGAGTCACGTCGTGGTCTGGCCATTCAGCGTTATAAAGGTCTGGGCGAGATGAACCCGGATCAGCTGTGGGAAACCACCATGGATCCGGAAAGCCGTCGCATGTTACGCGTTACCGTGAAGGATGCGATTGCTGCTGACCAGTTGTTCACCACGCTGATGGGCGACGCCGTAGAACCACGTCGTGCGTTTATCGAAGAGAACGCCCTGAAAGCGGCAAATATCGATATCTAATCCCTGCTATAGGCCGGATAAGGCGGTTTTACGCCGCCATCCGGCAAGATCCTGCGTGATGCCTGATGGCGCTTTGCTTATCAGGCCTACAATTGATCGTCAAAAGGGGAATCGTGATTCCCCTTCTTATCCCCCTTTTCGCTGCTGTTTTTTGAGCGGAATCGCGTTAGCATGAGTCAGGACTCATTGAATGCGGGGAATTCATGGCTATCAAACTCATTGCTATCGATATGGATGGCACCCTTCTGTTACCCGATCACACCATTTCACCGGCGGTTAAACGTGCGATTGCCGCAGCCCGTGAAAAAGGGGTAAACGTGGTACTGACCACCGGTCGTCCGTATGCGGGTGTACACAGCTATCTGAAAGAGCTGCATATGGAACAACCCGGCGACTACTGCATTACCTATAACGGTGCGCTGGTGCAGAAAGCGGGCGATGGTAGCACTGTCGCACAAACCGCGCTGAGCTATGACGATTACCGCTATCTGGAAAAACTCTCCCGCGAGGTCGGCTCGCACTTCCACGCGCTGGACCGTACCACGCTGTATACCGCAAACCGTGATATCAGCTATTACACCGTACATGAATCCTATGTCGCGACCATTCCACTGGTGTTCTGCGAAGCGGAAAAGATGGATCCGCAAACCCAGTTCCTGAAAGTGATGATGATTGATGAGCCCGCGATCCTCGATCAGGCCATCGCCCGTATTCCGGCAGAAGTGAAAGAGAAATATACCGTGCTGAAAAGTGCGCCGTACTTCCTCGAAATCCTCGATAAACGCGTCAATAAAGGCACTGGTGTGAAATCACTGGCTGATGCGCTGGGCATCAAACCGGAAGAAATTATGGCGATTGGCGATCAGGAAAATGACATCGCGATGATCGAGTATGCCGGGCTTGGGGTAGCGATGGATAACGCCATTCCCCTGGTGAAAGAGATTGCCAACTTTGTCACCAAATCAAATCTGGAAGATGGCGTTGCGTATGCCATTGAGCAGCACGTCCTGAAGTAATCCCTCTGGATGGTTTGCCATGACCCGCGTTGATCGCGGGTTTTTTATCCCCGCCGTTTACTCCTCATAACATTTTCATTACCGATTGTCGTTTTTGTGATCTAAATTGTAGTACAACATATCTATGTTGTACTACATTGAGCGCATCGCAACACTGTATAGCATCACGTTAGTACTACAAAAGTGAGGCGAATTTCAGCGATAACGGTAAAGTAGAGAGGACCATCCAGAGCACAAGGACTCTCCATGACTCTCAATAAAACCGATCGCATCGTGATCACGCTGGGCAAACAGATTGTCAGCGGTAAATACGTACCGGGTGCCGCACTCCCTGCGGAAGCGGAGCTGTGTGAGGAGTTTGAAACCTCACGCAATATCATTCGCGAAGTGTTCCGCTCGCTAATGGCAAAGCGGCTGATTGAAATGAAGCGTTATCGTGGCGCCTTTGTCACATCGCGGAATCAGTGGAATTACCTCGATACCGACGTGTTGCAATGGGTACTGGAAAACGATTACGACCCGCGGCTCATCAGTGCGATGAGCGAGGTCCGAAATCTGGTGGAACCCGCGATTGCCCGCTGGGCAGCGGAACGCGCGACCTCGAGTGATTTGGCTGAAATTGAATCGGCGCTCAATGACATGATCGCCAACAATCAGGATCGGGAGGCCTTTAATGAAGCGGATATCCGCTATCACGAGGCGGTATTGCAGTCAGTGCATAACCCGGTTTTGCAACAGCTGAGCGTGGCAATCACTTCGCTTCAACGGGCGGTATTTGAACGGACCTGGATGGGCGATGAAGCCAACATGCCAAAAACGCTCCAGGAACATAAGGCGCTATTCGATGCGATACGGCATCAGGATAGCAATGCGGCAGAGCAGGCGGCCCTGACCATGATCGCCAGCTCGACACGAAGGTTGAAGGAAATCACATGACAGCTCGCTACATCGCAATTGACTGGGGATCGACCAATTTGCGTGCCTGGCTTTACCAGGGCGACAAATGCCTGGAAAGCAGGCAATCAGAAGCAGGCGTTACGCGTCTGAACGGTAAATCCCCTGAGGCGGTGTTAGCAGAAGTCACACAAAACTGGCGCGACAGCGCCACACCGGTGGTTATGGCCGGAATGGTCGGTAGCAACGTGGGCTGGAAGATTGCCCCGTATCTGCCGGTTCCTGCCTCTTTCGCTGCCATTGGTGAGCAGTTAACGCCCGTTGGCGACAATGTCTGGATTATTCCTGGCTTGTGTGTTTCGCGCGACGATAACCACAATGTGATGCGCGGCGAAGAGACACAACTGCTCGGCGCACGCACGCTTTCTCCTTCTTCTGTCTATGTCATGCCGGGGACGCACTGCAAATGGGTGCAGGCTGACGCAGAGCAAATTCACGATTTTCGTACCGTGATGACCGGTGAACTACACCATTTGCTCCTGCAACACTCGCTGGTGGGCGCTGGTTTGCCGGAACAGCAAACCTCTTCAGACGCCTTTGCCGCCGGGCTTGCGCGCGGGATCGACTCCCCTGCCGTTTTGCCACAACTTTTTGAGGTTCGTGCCTCGCACGTGCTGGGAAATCTCCCGCGCGAGCAGGTCAGTGAGTTTCTCTCTGGCCTGTTGATTGGCGCAGAGGTCGCCAGCATGCGTGATTTCATCGCGCACGAGCAGACCATCACGATTGTCGCAGGCGCATCGCTGACATCACGCTATCAGCAGGCGTTCCACGCCATGGGGCGTGACGTTTCCGCGGTCCCCGGCGATACGGCATTTCAGGCAGGTATAAGGAGCATCGCCCATGCAGTGGCAAACTAATCTTCCGCTTATTGCGATTTTGCGCGGCATTACCCCCGAGGAGGCGCTTGAGCACGTTGGCGCAGTGATCGACGCCGGATTTGACGCGGTGGAGATCCCGCTTAACTCCCCCGAGTGGGAAAAGAGCATTCCGGCCGTGGTGGATGCGTTTGGCGATAACGCGCTGATCGGTGCCGGAACGGTATTACAACCGGAGCAGGTGGATCGCCTGGCGAAGATGGGCTGTCGGCTCATTGTGACGCCAAATATCAATGCGGAGGTCATTCGCCGTGCGGTGGGTTACGGCATGACGGTCTGTCCGGGATGCGCCACCGCCACAGAAGCCTTTACCGCGTTGGATGCTGGCGCGCAGGCGCTGAAAATTTTCCCGTCATCGGCCTTTGGACCGGATTACATCAAAGCGCTGAAAGCGGTATTACCCGCCAGTGTACCGGTCTTTGCCGTGGGCGGCGTAACGCCAGACAACCTGGCGCAGTGGATGAAAGCCGGGTGTGTGGGTGCGGGACTGGGCAGCGATCTGTATCGCGCCGGGCAGTCCGTAGCGCGCACCGCGCAGCAGGCGGCAGCATTTGTTAAGGCATATCGAGAGGCAGTGAAATGAAAATAACCAAACTCACCACGTACCGTTTACCTCCACGTTGGATGTTCCTGAAAATTGAAACCGACGAAGGCGTTGTTGGTTGGGGCGAGCCGGTGATTGAAGGCCGCGCCCGTACCGTCGAAGCGGCGGTGCATGAACTGGGCGATTACCTGATTGGTCAGGACCCGGCGCGCATTAATGACCTGTGGCAGGTAATGTATCGCGCAGGTTTCTACCGCGGCGGCCCGATACTGATGAGCGCCATCGCTGGCATCGACCAGGCATTGTGGGATATCAAAGGTAAAGTGCTGAACGCGCCGGTCTGGCAACTGATGGGCGGCCTGGTACGCGACAAAATCAAAGCCTACAGCTGGGTTGGCGGCGATCGTCCTGCGGAAGTGATCGACGGCATTAAGCAATTGCGGAATATCGGCTTTGACACCTTCAAGCTCAACGGCTGCGAAGAGATGGGCGTGATTGATAATTCACGGGCGGTCGATCGCGCGGTCAACACCGTGGCGCAAATCCGCGAAGCCTTTGGCAATGAAATTGAGTTTGGTCTGGATTTCCACGGACGCGTCAGCGCGCCGATGGCGAAAGTGCTGATTAAAGAGCTGGAGCCTTATCGCCCGCTGTTTATTGAAGAGCCGGTGCTGGCGGAACAGGCAGAGTACTACCCGAAACTGGCGGAACAGACCCATATTCCGATCGCGGCGGGTGAACGTATGTTCTCGCGCTTCGAGTTTAAACGGGTGCTGGAAGCGGGCGGGCTGGCGATTTTGCAGCCGGACCTGTCACATGCGGGCGGTATTACCGAGTGTTACAAAATTGCCGCGATGGCGGAAGCTTATGATGTGGCGCTAGCCCCGCACTGTCCGCTGGGACCGATTGCGCTGGCAGCGTGTCTGCATGTCGACTTTGTTTCACGTAATGCCGTGTTCCAGGAACAGAGCATGGGGATTCACTATAACAAGGGCGCGGAACTGCTCGACTTTGTGAAAAACAAAGACGATTTCAACATGGAAGGCGGGTTCTTTAAACCATTAATGAAGCCGGGCCTTGGCGTGGATATTGATGAAGCCAAAGTCATTGAGCTAAGCAAAAATGCGCCGGACTGGCGTAATCCGCTGTGGCGTCATGAGGATGGTTCGGTCGCCGAGTGGTAAATGCGCGTCATACTTCGCGCTGGTGGTGCGTTGGCTGCGTTTTCTTACCCCGGTCACATACTTTTGTATGCTCCCGGGGATGCGAAAACTAGCCGCCTTCCCCCAGCACGAATTATTTAGCGCATTAGCGTAATTTTTTAATTTTAAAAATAAAACAAACACCCTCTGTAAATTACCGGGCATGGTGAGCGGCTTCGCTATGCCCTAAATCTGGAGACAGATTGCGATGGATATTCCAGTTACTGCTGCAAAAACCGGGCGTCGCCGTTACCTGACGCTGATTATGATCTTTATTACCGTGGTCATCTGTTATGTCGACCGCGCCAACCTTGCGGTGGCGTCGGCGCATATTCAGGAAGAGTTTGGTATTACGAAAGCGGAAATGGGCTATGTCTTCTCGGCTTTTGCCTGGTTGTATACCCTATGCCAGATCCCCGGCGGCTGGTTCCTTGACCGCGTCGGTTCCCGTCTGACCTACTTTATCGCGATATTTGGCTGGTCGGTGGCAACCCTCTTCCAGGGCTTCGCCACGGGGTTAATGTCGTTAATTGGCCTGCGCGCCATTACCGGGATATTCGAAGCCCCGGCCTTCCCCACCAACAACCGCATGGTGACGAGTTGGTTCCCCGAGCATGAACGTGCCTCCGCCGTCGGTTTTTATACCTCCGGACAGTTTGTCGGCCTGGCGTTCCTGACCCCGCTGTTGATCTGGATCCAGGAGATGCTGAGCTGGCACTGGGTGTTCATTGTCACCGGGGGGATTGGCATTATCTGGTCGCTGGTCTGGTTTAAAGTGTATCAACCGCCTCGTCTGACCAAAAGTATCACCAAAGCGGAACTGGACTATATTCGCGACGGCGGCGGCCTGGTGGATGGCGATGCACCCGTTAAGAAAGAGGCGCGTCAGCCGTTGACCAAAGCGGACTGGAAACTGGTGTTCCACCGTAAGCTGGTGGGCGTTTATCTGGGCCAGTTTGCCGTCACCTCGACGCTGTGGTTCTTCCTGACGTGGTTCCCGAACTACCTGACACAGGAAAAAGGCATTACCGCGCTGAAGGCGGGTTTTATGACCACCGTACCGTTCCTCGCGGCGTTCTTTGGCGTACTGCTTTCCGGATGGCTGGCGGATAAGCTGGTGAAAAAAGGCTTTTCGCTGGGCGTGGCGCGTAAAACGCCGATTATTTGTGGTCTGTTAATCTCCACCTGCATCATGGGTGCAAACTACACCAACGATCCGGTGTGGATTATGACCCTGATGGCGGTGGCGTTCTTCGGTAACGGCTTTGCTTCCATCACCTGGTCACTGGTCTCTTCGCTGGCGCCGATGCGCCTCATCGGCCTGACCGGTGGCGTTTTTAACTTTGTTGGTGGGCTGGGCGGGATTACGGTTCCGCTGGTGATTGGCTACCTTGCGCAGGACTATGGCTTTGGTCCCGCGCTGGTTTATATCTCAGCCGTTGCCCTGATTGGCGCGCTCTCTTACATCCTGCTGGTGGGTGATGTAAAACGCGTAGGTTAATACTCCTTTACCAGCCCGCCAGACGTTGTGGTGGGCTGGTCATCCTGGCTTAGCGGGATATGCGCGATGCCGCTTCGCATAATCGCGCTTCTCAATACGGGCGCAGTCAAACAACGACTCTTCAGGATTTTGCCATACAGTTTAACGCGCAGTTGGCGGGTGGCCTTCCGGTAAGCGCGGTTCCTCTCCGGCGCATCCAGCAGCAGAACAGCCTTGAGGATCTCCGCGCTATCCAGGGCGTAGCTAATCCCCTCCAGTGAACTGGCGCTGATGAACCCGGCGGCCTCGCCAATCAGAAATGCGTTATCTTCACCGCAGACGAAATCTGCCCAGCGTGACGGAAAGAGTACAGTACATTTCTCGCTTTTCACCGGTTCGCCGAAGCGGAACTGAAAGGCCGCCATTTTCTCTTTTAGCGCGTCAAAGCGCGCCAGGCCGTCTTTCATTGGATAAGCGCCGCCAAAGATGAAATAGCCGTCTTTGCTGATACTCCAGGAGTAACAATCCGTCACAGCGTTATCGAAAATGCAGGAATAAAACGGGACCGGATGACTTTCTGCGAACCACTGTTGGATGGCGACATATTTGCGAATCTGATGTTCCGGATAAAGATAGCGACGCACCAGCGAATTTGCTCCGTCGGCCCCCACCAGATAGCGGGCGGTAATCTGTTGCTCCCAACCGTCGGCGCGAAAAATCACGTGCCACTTCCCCTCTTCTCGCCAGATTTTTCGACACAGGCTGTCGTGATACACCTGTACCTCATCCGGGATCAGCGATTTCATCCATAAATCAAAGGCATGACGGTTGATGTTGATATAGCTGCGCTGGTAGTTGCGCGTCAGTGAGGTGTCGACATCCACCGTTTTAACGCTGAAAATTTGCGGATTGGCGATGACGTCCACTGGCAGCGTAATGCCGTCGCGAATAAACGAACGCTGTGCATCCGGTGCCAGTAAACCGCCGCAGGGTTTGGTGAATCCTTCTTTGCCGCAGTGACGTTTTTTATCCAGCGCAAGCACGCGCATTTTACCGCTCAATTTACGCGCCAGCGTTGCGCCGGCCGGGCCGAGACCGATAATCGCTACGTCGAAATGTTCCATCTTTTTGTCCGCAAAAAATGAAGATGGCACTACGCTAATGCCTGAAAGTGAAGTCCTTGTGAAGTATGATTGATGAAATTGTTCCTGACCTGAGTATCCCATGAAGCAAATCACCTTTACGCCGCGTAATCATCAGCTTACCAATACCCGGGCCTGGACGGCGGACAGCCGTTGGCTGGTGTTTGACGTTCGCCCGTCAGGAGCGTCTTTCACTGGCGAAACCATTGAAAGGGTGAATGTCCATACCGGTGAGCAGGAGGTGATTTATCGCGCGACGCAGGGAGCGCATGTCGGTGTGGTAACGGTGCATCCGCTGGCGGAGAAATATGTATTTATTCATGGGCCTGAAAACCCGGATGCGACGTGGCACTATGACTTTCATCATCGTCGCGGCGTGATTGCCGAACAGGGGAAAGTGACGAATCTGGACGCGATGGATATCACTTCACCGTACACGCCGGGTGCACTGCGCGGCGGCAGCCATGTTCATGTTTTCAGCCCGAACGGTGAGTTTGTCAGCTTTACCTACAACGATCATGTCATGCATGAACGCGAGCTGGCGCTGGATTTACGCAACGTGGGCGTCGCACTGCCTTATGGGCCGGTGACGGTGTCGGCGCAGCATCCAAGAGAATACAGCGGCAGCCACTGGTGCGTGCTGGTCAGCCAGACGACGCCCGAACCCACGCCGGGCAGCGATGAGATTTCTCGCGCCTACGAAGAGGGCTGGGTGGGAAATCATGCGCTGGCGTTTATCGGCGACACAATGTCTGAAAAGGGCGAGAAAGTACCGGAGCTGTTTCTGGTTGAACTCCCGCAGACGGAGGCGGGCTGGAAAATGCCAGGTGATGCCCCGCTGGAAGGTACGGATTCCACGCTGCCCGCACCGCCGCGCGGAGTGACACAGCGCCGCCTGACGTTCACCCATGCACGTCGTTTCCCAGGACTGGCAACGGTTCCGCGTCATTGGGTGCGCAGTAATCCGCAGGCGACGGAGATTGCGTTCCTGATGCGCGATGAGGCTGGTATCGTGCAACTGTGGTTGATTTCGCCACAGGGCGGGGAGCCCCGCCAGTTGACCCGTCATGCTACCGGGGTTCAGTCCGCGTTTAACTGGCATCCGTCAGGGAAATGGCTGGGATGTGTGGTAGATAACCGCATTGCCTGCTGTGATGCGCGCAGCGGAGAGATCACGTTTTTAACGCAGAATCACGGCACTCCGCCTTCTGGGGATGCTGTGGTTTTCTCGCCTGATGGTCAGTTTGTGGCGTGGATGGAAGATGTAGACGGTTTCCGTCAACTGTGGATGACAGAAACCGGGCGGTAATCAGGGGGCGGGCATTTTCGCCGGAGGGATCACGGAGTTGGTTATCCGTGTTCTCTCCTCGCTTCTTTCGACACGCGATCTGACTGAATTGTCTTTACGGAACAGATCCCACGGTAACAGGATCGTGTCCATTACTGCCGTAAAGGGCATATCCAGTATCGCCAGCGATTTGGTACCCCAGTTTGTCTCATCGTCACCTATCATCGTGGCGCTGGCGCGGGTGCCAGGATAAGTTCCCTCTTTACCACCGGTATGTGACATTACGCTGGAGCAACCACTCAGTAAAACCATCCCACTGCACATCATCAGCGTTAACAACACATTTCTTATCATGATTTATTCATCTGTTGATCATCGGTGTTTGCATGATGAGTTATAGCGATCCCTTGCCAGAAATAACATCCTCATCACATCGCACTGTGGCGGCTATCGCACTTTAACGATTAGTGCTGTCCCCACCCAGTCTATGCAATAGACAGCAAACTGCAAAAAAAAGTCAGCCTGGACGGCTTGAAATGTGCGTATTCAGACCCATTTTGATGTTGTAGGCAAATGAAGAGCACGCCTGATGGGTGTTCTGACTACCGGACCTGTCCATGATGGAAGGTCATTTAACTTCTCGCTGATTTCAGGAGCTATTGATTATGCGTAACTTTGATTTATCCCCGCTGTACCGTTCTGCTATTGGTTTTGACCGCCTGTTTAACCTGCTGGAAAGCAATCAGAGCCAGAGTAACGGCGGCTACCCTCCGTATAACGTTGAGCTGGTAGACGAAAACCATTACCGCATTGCCATCGCCGTTGCCGGTTTCGCCGAGAGCGAGCTGGAAATTACCGCACAAGACAACCTGCTGGTGGTGAAAGGCGCACATGCGGACGAGCAAAAAGAACGGACCTACCTTTACCAGGGTATCGCGGAGCGCAACTTTGAGCGTAAGTTCCAGTTAGCTGAGAACATCCATGTTCGCGGCGCGAATCTGGTCAATGGTCTGCTGTATATCGATCTTGAGCGCGTGATTCCGGAAGCGAACAAACCGCGTCGTATCGAAATCAATTAGTTCTGACGGGCCGCGTTGCGCGGCCTGTTATCCCGGGCTCGCCGACAGGGGGCCTATGCAAATCTACGGATTTGCAGGTACGACTATGCCCTAAACCGCTTGCGTTGCAGGGTGTAGTGAAAACTCGCTTCTTAGAAGGAGAATGATTATGCGTAACTACGATTTATCCCCGCTGCTGCGTCAATGGATCGGTTTTGACAAACTGGCCAACGCGTTACAAAACACCGGTGAAAGCCAGAGCTTCCCACCCTATAACATTGAAAAAAGTGACGATAACCACTATCGCATTACGCTTGCGTTGGCCGGTTTCCGTCAGGAAGACCTGGATATTCAGCTGGAAGGCACCCGCCTGACCGTAAAAGGCACACCGCAGCAGCCTGAAAAAGAGACCAAATGGTTGCATCAGGGGCTGGTCACCCAGTCGTTCAGCCTGAGCTTTACCCTGGCTGAAAATATGGAGGTGTCCGGCGCGACATTTACCAACGGGTTGTTGCACATCGATTTGACCCGTAATGTCCCGGAAGCGGTTGCTCCGCAACGTATCGCCATCAGCGAACGTCCCGCATTAAATAGCTAATTTAGCTCCTTGCCTTTGCCCCGCCAGAAATGACGGGGCTTTTTTGTGCACGAAGATAACACCGGGTTTTAGGGTATGATGCCCTTACCAGAAGAAAGCATTCAGCAACGTCAGGTTACGATGAAGAAAAAAGGGGGAAGAAACGCCCATCATAAGGGTGCTTTACCGTTTCGGCAGCATGAGAATGTGCGCCATCTTGCATCTATGCCTGAACGGTTCAGTCATAATCCATGTAAATTGAAATGTTATTCACAGGGAATAAAAAATGAGTGATATAGCATTGACGGTCAGCGTTCTGGCGTTGGTGGCGGTTGTCGGATTGTGGATCGGCAACATCAAGGTGCGGGGTGTCGGCTTTGGCATCGGCGGCGTGTTGTTCGGCGGCATTATCGTCGGCCACTTCGTTGATCAGGCTGGGGTGACGCTGAGCGGCGATATGCTGCACTTTATCCAGGAATTTGGCCTGATTCTGTTCGTCTACACCATTGGGATTCAGGTGGGGCCAGGGTTCTTCGCCTCGCTGCGGGTTTCTGGTCTGCGTCTCAATCTGTTTGCGATTCTGATCGTCATCATCGGCGGACTGGTTACCGCTATCCTGCATAAAGTGTTTGCTATTCCGCTGCCGGTGGTGCTGGGGATTTTCTCCGGTGCGGTCACCAATACTCCGGCGCTGGGGGCCGGACAACAAATCCTGCGCGATCTGGGTACGCCAATGGAGCTGGTGGACCAGATGGGGATGAGCTACGCGATGGCGTATCCGTTTGGGATTTGCGGTATTTTGCTGACCATGTGGCTGATGCGCATGATATTTCGCGTCAATGTGGAAGCGGAAGCGCAACAGCATGAATCGACGCTCACTAACGGTCACTCACTGATTCAGACCATCAATATCCGCGTTGAGAACCCCAATCTCAACAATATGGCGATTCAGGATGTGCCGATCCTTAACAGCGATAAAATCATCTGCTCACGACTGAAGCGTGAAGAGACGCTGATGGTGCCGTCGCCGGGAACGGTGATTCAACTGGGTGATTTGCTGCACCTCGTTGGTCAGCCGGGCGATCTGCATAACGCACGACTGGTGATAGGTCAGGAGGTGGACACCTCACTGTCCACCCGCGGCACCGATTTGCGCGTCGAACGCGTCGTGGTCACCAACGAAAAAGTGCTCGGCAAACGCATCCGCGATTTGCACTTTAAAGAGCGTTACGACGTGGTGATTTCTCGACTGAACCGTGCGGGCGTAGAACTGGTGGCCAGCAGCGATGCCAGCCTGCAATTTGGTGACATCCTTAATCTGGTGGGACGACCTGCCTCGATTGATGCCGTTGCCAATGTTGTCGGTAACGCCCAGCAAAAACTGCAGCAGGTGCAGATGCTGCCGGTGTTTATTGGCATCGGTCTGGGGGTGTTGCTGGGGTCTATTCCGCTCTTTATTCCCGGCTTTCCGGTGGCGTTAAAGCTGGGGCTGGCGGGCGGACCGCTGATTATGGCGCTGATTCTGGGGCGTATCGGCAGCATTGGTAAGCTGTACTGGTTTATGCCGCCAAGTGCGAACCTGGCGCTGCGTGAACTGGGGATTGTGCTGTTCCTGGCCGTGGTAGGGCTGAAATCAGGTGGTGATTTTATCGATACGCTGACGCAGGGCGATGGTCTGAGCTGGGTGGGCTACGGTATTTTTATTACTGCTATCCCGCTTATCACCGTCGGTTTACTGGCGCGTATTTTTGCCAAAATGAACTACCTGACGCTGTGCGGGATGCTGGCCGGTTCGATGACCGATCCACCGGCGCTGGCGTTTGCAAACAACCTTCATGCCACCAGCGGCGCGGCGGCGCTGTCGTATGCGACGGTGTATCCGTTGGTGATGTTCCTGCGGATTATCACGCCTCAACTGCTGGCGGTGATTTTCTGGGGATTAAGTTAGATCTGCTCATATCGACCGGCATCCATCGGGTTGCCGGTCAGCATCGTTCAACACATCACTCTTTCTTACTAACCCGTTGTGGTGTCCGGTTTTTCCACACCCAGGTGTTGAAAATGCTCGTAGTACGTCATTTTCAGCCAACAGGTGCACAATCCCCATTTTAGCCGTGCGATAACGCCAGGGTTTTGCGGTGGCGGTACTGCGTATTCATCGCCAGATGCTTGTGCCGATTTACCATGGAAGAAATGAAACTGGTTTCGCAAACGCTACATGCATCGACCTGAGTTACAGAGTTTATTAATGCTATTTATCCAGGTGCTCAGGTAATATTGCGGTTATTTCATACGCACTTTTACGCATTCAGTAGGGGGTTAAATGAAGATTTCCCGCCTCGGAGAAGCCCCGGATTACCGCTTCTCACTGGCAAACGAGCGTACCTTTCTGGCGTGGATCCGCACCGCGCTGGGTTTCCTGGCCGCCGGCGTTGGGCTTGACCAACTGGCGCCGGACTTCGCCACGCCGGTGATCCGCGAGCTGTTGGCGCTGCTGCTCTGTTTGTTCGCTGGCGGTCTGGCGATTTACGGTTATCTGCGCTGGCTGCGCAATGAAAAGGCGATGCGGCTGAAAGAGGATTTGCCCTATACCCGAAGCCTGCTGATCATCAGTCTGATATTGACCATTGTGGCGATTGTGGTCATGGCGCTGGTGCTGTATGCCGGATAGCCGTAAGGCCCGTCGCCTGTCCGATCCGGGACTGCAGCCGGAGCGCACATCGCTGGCATGGTTTCGCACGCTGCTGGGCTACGGTGCGCTGATGGCGCTGGCGATAAAACATCACTGGCATCAGGCGGGATTCTTGTTCTGGGTCTCTATCGCGGTGCTGGCTATCGTGGTTGTGATCCTCTGGCGCTATACGCGCAAGCGTAATCTGATGGATGTCTCGCATATTGATTTTGTCCAGTCACGCGCGGTTCGTGACAAATTTATGATCTCCCTCGCGGTGTTATCTCTCGCAATACTGTTTGCTGTAACGCACGTTCGCCAACTTATCGTATTTCTCGGGAATTTAGCATGACAGGATGTCAGGTCATGGCCAAGCCGGCCAGTTCACGTTGTAACCTGGATTGTCGTTACTGCTTTTACATTGATAAACCCGCCCACCCGGTGATGGATGACATCACGTTATCGACGTTTATTCAGCAGCATATTGCCGCACAGCCAGGGCCAGATGTTCTGTTTGCCTGGCAGGGAGGAGAACCGACGCTCTGCGGTCTGGATTTTTTTCATCGTGTGGTGGCGTTGCAAAAGCAGTTCGGCGCGGGAAAGCAGATCCAGAATGCTTTTCAGACCAACGGTATTTTGCTCAATGACGCATGGTGTCGCTTTCTGCACGACAATAACTGGCTGGTGGGACTCTCACTGGACGGTCCTGCTGATTTGCATGATGCCTTTCGGGTCAGCCGTCGCGGCAATCCAACCCATCAAAAAGTGATGACTGCGCTGCAAAAACTGGTCGAATACCGCGTGGAGTTCAACCTGCTGGTGGTGGTGAATCGCCTCAACAGCAACCAGCCGGAGCGGATGTATCACTATCTTCGCCAGCTAGGGACGCCTTTTTTACAGTTTATTCCGCTCGTTGAGCTGGATGAGCACGGCAGGCTGACGGCGGAATCGGTCGAATCACAGGCATGGGGGCAGTTTCTTAAATCGGTATTTGATATCTGGGTACGGGAAGATATTGGCCGTGTGTATATTCAGCTCTTTGACTCGACGCTGGGCGTGTGGTGCGGATATCCGTCGCAGATGTGCGCGCTAAGTCAGGACTGTGGTCACGCTTTCGCGCTGGAAGCCAATGGTGATTTGTATCAGTGCGATCACTATGTTTATCCGCAGTACCGGCTGGGCAACATTCATCACACGCCGCTGAAGGCGCTCAATGCCAGTCCGCAGGCGAAAGCTTTTGGAGAGCTGAAAAGAACCACGTTAAGCGCAGCGTGTCAGGCCTGTTCGCTGCTGCGCTTTTGTCATGGTGATTGCCCTAAACATCGGGATGAGAGCGGGAAAAGCATGCTGTGCGCCGGATACCGCCACTTTATCCGTCATAGCGCGCCGCACATGCGCGTGATGCGTGATCTGATCAGGCAGCATCGCTCACCGGCAGAGCTGATGGCGATGCTGCGTGCCGGGCGTTAGCGCCCTTTCGCTAGGTATTGCGCCATTTCTGCTTCTGGTACCATGCCGCCGCCCGTCGCCCAGACCAGGTGCGTTGCATTATTGAGCTGCTCAGCGCTAATCCCTTGCATTTGCTGATAGTCAGTGGATGCACAAACACGCTGAGGCCCGGCCATTCCCGCCAGCGCTGACGGTTCCAGACGGATGTTCTCTTCCTGTGCCAGCCAGCCCAGCATGTCATACATGGACTGATCGCTGAGGGTATATAACCCATCGAGCAGGCGTTCCATCGCTCTGCCGACAAAGCCCGATGCCCGCCCTACTGCCAGGCCGTCTGCCGCCGTCAGGTTATCGATACCGATCTCTTGCACGGAGATCGCATCATGCAGACCGGTATACACACCCAGCAGCATGCAAGGGGAATGCGTCGGTTCAGCAAAGAAGCAGTGTACGTTATCGCCAAATGCCAGTTTCAGACCAAACGCCACCCCGCCGGGGCCACCGCCCACGCCGCACGGCAGGTAAACAAATAATGGGTGATCGGCATCCACCACGCGGCCTTGCTGTTCGAATTGCGCTTTCAGACGCTGCCCCGCAACGGCATAGCCTAAAAACAACGTGCGGGAGTTTTCATCGTCGATAAAGAAGCAGTTCGGATCGGACTCCGCCGCTTTACGGCCCTGTTCAACCGCCACGCCATAATCTTCTTCATATTCAACAACCGTGACGCCGTGGCTGCGCAGTTTGGCTTTCTTCCACGCCCGGGCATCCGCAGACATATGCACTGTGACGTTAAAGCCAATGCGGGCGCTCATAATGCCGATAGAAAGCCCCAGGTTGCCGGTTGACCCCACCGCGATGCTGTACTGGCTAAAGAAGGCTTTGAACTCCGGAGAAAGCAGAACGCTGTAATCCTCTTCTGGGGTCAGCATCCCGGCTTCCCGCGCCAGTTTTTCGGCGTGCGTCAGCACTTCATAAATGCCGCCGCGCGCTTTGATCGAGCCGGAAATGGGCAGATGGCTATCTTTTTTCAGCAGGATTTCGCCACTGATTTTTTGGCCGTACTGTTTTTCCAGACGCTGCTGCATGGCCGGAATGGCAACAACCTCAGATTCAATAATTCCCCCGCTCGCAGCGGTTTCCGGGAAGGCTTTGGCCAGATACGGCGCAAAGCGCGCCAGACGGGCGTGGGCACCCTTAACGTCTTGTTCCGACAGCCCTACATAGGGTAAACCTTCCGCCAGAGAGGTCGTTCCGGGATTGAACCAGGTCGTTTCTCGCAAAGCCACCAGATCCTCCACCAAAGGATACTGGGCGATGAGTTTTTGTATGTTTTCCATAGGACGTCTCTTTGCGCTTAGATGATAAAGGAAAGCAGGAATGTGCAAGCCAGTGCAATGACCGAGGCGATGAATGTCGCGGTCGTATAGTATTTGAACGTCTCATTCAGGGTGGCGCCGCAGTATTGCTTAACCAGCCAGAAGAGGGAGTCGGTGACGATCGTGCAGCCAATGGCACCGGAACCGATGGCAATGGCGATAATCTCCGGACTGACGTTGGGATAAAGCGGCAGCATCGGCGCGACAATCGCCGTGGCGCCCATCATCGCAACGGTGGCTGAACCGACTGCCGCGTGCAGAATCAGCGCCACCAGCCAGGCCAGCAGAATCGGGTGCATATCCATATTGGAAAGGATCACCGCCAGCGTATCTGCCAGACCGCTGCTTTTGAGGATGGCGTTGAATGCCCCGCCCGCCCCGATAATCAGCAGAATATTGGCGATAGAACCAAAACCGTTTTCGGTATGGGTGAGCAGGGTGCTCATGCCGATATGCTGGCGCAGACCGAGAATGTAATACGCCACGAAGACGGCAATAAACATCGCGGTGATCGGGTTACCGATAAATTCCAGCAGGGTGTACAGCGTGCTGCCTTTGGTCATGTTCAGTTCAGCAACGGTTTTCACCAGCATTAAACCAATCGGTAGCAGGACGGTAAACAGCGTTGCGCCCAGCGACGGCAGCGTGCTTTCTTCGCGTACCTTGAGGTCTGCAAACTCAGCGGGAACCGGTTTGAACGGCAGGCGATTGCCGAGAAATTTCAGGAACAGCGGGCCGCCGATCAGCGACGCCATCAGGCCAACCAACAGGCCGTAGACAATCACCGAACCAATATCCGCGCCCAGTTTATTGGCGACAAACAGCGCTGCAGGGTGCGGTGGTACGACGCAGTGAACGGCCATCAGCGCGGTACATAGCGGGATTGCCAGTTTCAGCAGCGAGGTGTTGGTTTTTTTCGCGATGGAGAACGCCAGCGGAATTAACAGTACCACGCCAACTTCAACGAACAGCGTGATCCCGCAAATCAGCCCCACCAGCACCATAATGACGTCAGCAGAGAGCCAGCGACAGCGCTGGAGCGTTAAGCCGATGCGTTCTGCTGCGCCGGAAACCTCCATCATTTTGCCGAGAATCGTACCCAGACCGATGACGGCGGCGAGAAAGCCCAGCGTACCGCCAATCCCGCTCTCAATGGCGTTGACCATATCCAGCGGCCCCATGCCCATCATGGTTCCCACAAAGAAACTGGCGAGCAGCAGTGCCAGGAACGGGTGGAATTTGAATTTCACGATGGTCAATACAATTAACACAATGCTAATTAGCAGCGTGCTCACAACCCAGATTTGAGAGTGCATATCTCACCTTGCCCTGTGATTAACCTGTCCCTATTGGACAAAAATTCGGCGTGGGCTGACAAACGATATAAATCCACACTCACATGAATCAGATTGAATCAAAGAGGTGATTTACATCGAATATTCGCGCAATTTTGCGATATGGTTCACCTTCATTCATCTTTATGCTGATTTTTTCTGCGTTTTTTTTTACACTTCGCCGGACTGAAGCTGAAGTCACCGAGGTATAAATGGAACCCCTTCGCGAAGTCAGAAACCATCTCCTCAATGGCTGGCAATTATCGAAACTGTACACGTTTGAAGTGGCCGCGCGACATCAGTCGTTTGCGATGGCCGCAGACGAACTGTCGCTGAGTCCCAGCGCTATCAGCCACCGCATTAACCAACTGGAAGAGGAGTTGGGGATCCAGCTTTTCGTCCGTTCGCACCGCAAAGTGGAACTTACCCATGAAGGTAAGCGGGTGTTCTGGGCGCTGAAATCGTCGCTGGATACGCTGAACCAGGAGATCCTCGATATCAAAAATCAGGAACTCTCCGGGACGTTGACCGTCTATTCTCGCCCGTCTATCGCGCAGTGCTGGCTGGTGCCTGCGCTGGGTGACTTTACCCGCCGCTATCCATCAATCTCGCTCACGATCTTAACCGGCAACGACAACGTAAATCTGCAGCGCGCCGGGGTCGATCTGGCACTCTACTTTGACGATGCGCCATCTGCCCAACTGGAACATCACTTTTTAATGGATGAAGCGATTCTCCCCGTTTGTAGCCCGGATTATGCCCGGCGTTTTGATTTAATGGGCTCGCTGGTGAATTTGCCGCACTGCACGCTGCTGCATGACCGTCAGGCCTGGAGCAATGATTCAGGAACCGATGAATGGCATAGTTGGGCACAACATTTTTCAGTGAATTTGCCGACATCGTCAGGAATTGGCTTCGATCGTTCTGATTTAGCGGTGATTGCCGCCATGAACCATATCGGCGTGGCGATGGGGCGTAAACGGCTGGTACAGAAGCGGCTCGAAAGCGGTGAGCTGGTCGCCCCGTTTGGTGAGATGGCGTTGACCTGTCATCAGCATTACTACATGACGACGTTACCCGGCAGGCAATGGCCGAAAATTGATGCCTTTATCACCTGGCTACGTGAGCAGGCGAAGCCGTTTTCCCAAAGCGAAACTGCTACGCGATAACTAAAAAAGCGTGCTAAATACGTGATAGCGCTTGCAACATTACTGAGGGTCATCGTGATTAAACCGCTCGTCTCGCTCTTCGTGTTGGTCAGTTTCGCCCTGGGGGCAGCGCAACCGCCGCTGACGGCAACACATTATGCGCAGCAGCTCGGTGTGGGGATGGACGTCGACTGGGCACGCACGGAACAGGGTATCCGGGAGTTTGACCCGCTGGTGGTGCAGGACTTCCACGCGAAAGGGATTACCCATGTACGCATTCGGGTGGCGGGAGAACCCACCGAGGCGCGGCTTATTCATCTGCGCAAGCTGGTGGAAGCTTGCGAGCAGTATGGCGTCATTCCGGTTATCGCCTACCAGGCCGACGAGTATAAAAATGATCCCAGTGCGAGCAACGAAAAAGAGGTGACCAACTGGTGGGTCGCAGTAGCGCACTATTTCGCTCACCGCGCGCCGCTGCTGGGGTTTGATCTGATTTACGAACCGGCCGGTAAGCTGAATCATAATCTGGCCTCCCTGAACCGGGTGTACGAAAAGACCATTCGCACTATCCATGCTATTGATCCGCAACGGATGATTTTTGTCGCGCCGCGTCTGCGCGCCGCGCCGGAAGAGCTGCCGAATCTACGCCTGCCGCCGCAAAGCCAGAACTATGTCCTGGCGGAATGGCATATCTTCCCGTGGGGACCGGTGAAAAATAACGGTAAATACCCCTGGACGTCGGGGACGGCGACAGAGAAAGCGGCGATTCGCGCGCGCATCGCTAGCGCGGTGCACTGGCAACAAAAAAGCGGGCATGTCAGCTGGGTTGGCGGTTGGGCCACGGGAGAAACCAGTAAGAATCCCCCGTCCTCTTCACAGCTGGCCTTTGCCACGTTTATGGCCTGCGAGTTGAAGAAAGCGAAAATTCCCTATGCGATCAACGCCGATACGCAATTTTACGACGGGGAAGAGGGGGCATGGCGGCCCGCGCTCGAACCGCTGTTACTGGCGATGATTGCGCCGGACTGCGAAACGCCCGGCCACACGGTCATTAAATCGCCTGTCCCTGGTGTGAAAAACGCGCCGCCAGCGGCAGCCAGCACAGTAAAATCAGCAGCCCCATAAGCGTCATCAGCAGACCGAGGCTGCCCTGCCCGGTTTGTGGCAGCATCGCGGAAAGCCACGCCAGTACGCCGGAGCCAATGTTTTGCAGGCCGCCTACCAGCGCACCTGCTGTACCGGCGAGGAACGGGAACGGCTCCATTGCGCCGCTGGTTGCCAGCGGGAACAGCATCCCGGCACCGAAGAAGAACAGCGCGGCGGGGATCAGCAGCGTCCAGACATTCATCACGCCAAACCAACCGGGGATCCACATCATCAGCCCGGCCAGCAGACAACTCACCACCGACTGCCACATTAGCGTGGAGAAGCGCTTATTCGGGCGACCGGCAAACCATGCGCCGAAAAACGCCGCCGGAATCGGCAGGATAAACAGGATGCTCACCACCATACTGCTCAGTCCTAACACTGCGCCCATCAGCACGCCGGAGCACGCTTCGAACACTGCGATCCCTGCCAGTCCGCCAATCAGCATCAGCAGATAACAGTTAAACGCGCTGTGACCAAACAAGGTTTTATAGCTGGCAATCAGCCGCGTGCGCGGCGCGCCAGTAGGACGCGTTTCCGGCATCCAGCGCGCCATGCTGAAAGTGACGCCCGCACAGAGCACGAGCAGGAAAACGTAACAGGCGCGCCAGTTCCACATCGTATCCAGCAGCCCGCCAATCAGCGGAGCCAGCAGCGGACTGACCAGGATGCCCATATTCAACATGCTGTTGGCGTGGCGCAGCTGTGTGCCTTCGTACAGATCGCGCGGTAAGGTTCGAGCCATTACCCCGCCGACGCCGGTCCCCATTCCCTGCAACGCACTGGCGGCGATCAGCACCGTCAGGCTGTGAGTCGTAATCGCGACCAGCGTGGCAAGCATAAAAATCGACATCCCGACGAGGATCACCGGGCGGCGTCCGACGCGGTCGGACAGCGGGCCATAAAACAGTTGCGATACGCCATAGGTCAGCAGATAAGCTGCCATCACGCTTTGCACGGCCCCTTCGCGAACGTTTAGCTCGCGTGCCATATCGGCAATGGCAGGGATATAAATGGTTTGTGCCATCTGACCCACAGCCACAAGTAATACCAACATCAACAACAAATTGACGTTTCTCTGCCTTTTCATTTCGCTGAATACTTTTCAAAAAGAGAAAAAATAAGAATAAGGTGCTACGCATTCCCATAAATGCGAGTGAAATCTACCACACTAAAAAAAGAAGGCCAGATGGTGAGCGGGAATGGAAAAGGAGTGAACGGCAGGATATGTAAACAAAAAGCGGCAACAAATGTTGCCGAGTTTGAGTTCTAGGACAGGCGTAACAGAATGGCGCCAGCGGCAATTCCGCCAGCAGCCACCAGGCGCAACCCCACCACTCGTTCCTTCAACAGCAGCCAGGCAATCAGCGCGCCGAACAGGATTGAGGTTTCACGTAGTGCAGCGACGACAGCCAGCGGCGCGAGAGTCATTGCCCAGAGTGCCAGTCCGTAAGAGCCCATGGTGGCAATGCCGCCAAAAATCCCCTTCTTCCAGTGCTGCGTCAGATAGCGCAATGCCTCACGGCGACGGGCCATCATCGCCCATCCCAGCAGGCAGGAACCGTTCAAAAAGAAGGTCCAGAGCGTGTATCCCAGCGCGGTTTCCGAGAGCCTGACGCCGGTGCCGTCGACCAGCGTATATCCGGCGATGAAACAGGCGTTAATCAGGGCGAGCACAATACCTTGCTGCGAACGAGTCCGACCGTTAAAGGCCATGCCGAGGATGGCGGCGCAGATCACCGCGATACCCGTCCAGGCCAGGGCGGACAGGCTGTCGCCAAGAAAAAGTACGCTGATGATGGCCACCAGTAGCGGCGCCGTCCCGCGCATCAGCGGATAGGTCTGACTCATATCCGAAACGGTATACGTTCTGGCGACCAGTACGGTGTAGACCACCTGTAATGCGGTCGAGGCCGCTAAAAACGGGATGCTGGCGGTTGAGGGTGGTGGCGCAAAGGGCAGGCACAGGAGCGCCATAATGGCGGCGGAACCGCTGACGCTGATGGCGGCGTAGAGTTTGTCGTTCCCGGCTTTCACAATGGCGTTCCAGCTGGCGTGCAGCAGTGCGGCGAACAGCAAAATGCAGAAAACGGTAAGGGTCATAGCGCAGACGTCATCAGGGAATGTCATAAAAACGTAACATATCATCACCGCATAAGCATCTGCGATGTAAAAGGGGAGCGGTTGCCCGCTCCCCTTTAGTGCGACTTGAATCTGAATTACTTCAGGTATTTCAGAACAGCATCAAGCAGTTGCATGGCTGCAACAATGAGTTTCAGGATAAGAATAGCGATATCCACGAGGCTCATACGCGTCTCCTTTAGCAAAGGAGCACGGTGCTGACGTGCCTTTCCGCCGCCTGTTATCAGCACCTTTGTTGACATAACACAGTGTGCTCACCGGGGGGGTTAAGGCGCTGACGGCACCACCCGTTTCAGCCAGGACTTTGTTGCGCCGGTTTACGATGCGGCCCCACCTGACACACTGCGTACGGAGATATTATAGATAAATACTGTATGAATGAACAGGTATTTGTGGACAGTACCGAACTTCTGATCCATACTCAAAAGCGTCAAAATCCGTGCCGAAATTGCGTGTTCTTCGCAGAACGCGTATACTTTTGCTGTTGACATAACACAGTGTGCTTTGCGGCAACCAACCGCATCCCGCTGAAAAAACCTCGCTCCGGCGGGGTTTTTTGTTTTCAGGGGTTTTTATTAGCGAAACGTGATCGTCGACGCATTTTTACGCAGATGAAAATTTTTCCGTTGTCAGGTTATGAAAGCTGTGCTTGTATAAATCCTGTTAATCATTAAACAGACAAGGTCCCTAATGAACCCTTCCATGCTGACTGCGACCCTACTAAACACTGCGCCATCTCGCGCAGCGGTCGTCGTGCGTGTGGTGGTGGTCGTCGGCAATGCGCCGTAGGGTCCGGAACAACACACGATTCCAAAACCCCGCCGGCGCAAACCGGGCGGGGTTTTTCGTTTAAGAGACCTGTCCGGAGCGTCGGCCCAGAACAAAAGGACTGGAGCATGGCAAGTTCGGGCACAACATCAACATCCCAGCGTACGCGTTTTACGGGCGCTGAATTCATCGTTCATTTTCTGGAACGTCAGGGCATTAAGATTGTCACTGGGATTCCCGGTGGATCGATTCTCCCCGTCTATGATGCCTTAAGTCAGAGCACGCAAATCCGCCATATTCTGGCGCGCCACGAGCAGGGAGCGGGGTTCATTGCGCAGGGCATGGCGCGCACCGACGGCAAACCGGCGGTGTGCATGGCCTGTAGCGGGCCGGGCGCGACCAATCTGGTGACCGCTATCGCCGATGCGCGCCTGGATTCTATCCCTATGGTGTGTATCACCGGGCAGGTTCCGGCCTCCATGATCGGCACCGACGCCTTCCAGGAAGTGGACACCTACGGCATCTCTATCCCCATCACAAAACATAACTATCTGGTCAGACATATCGATGAACTCCCGCAGGTGATGAGCGACGCATTTCGTCTTGCTCAGTCCGGACGTCCTGGCCCGGTGTGGATAGACATACCTAAGGATATCCAGATGGCGGTCCTCGAGATTGACGAGATGCCAGAACCGGCACAGAAAATGGCGACGCCGGAATTCAGTGCAGACAGCATTCGTGACGCAGCCGCAATGATTAACGCTGCACAGCGCCCGGTGTTGTACCTCGGTGGCGGGGTGATTAATGCGCCACAACGGGTGCGTGAACTGGCGGAAAAGGCGCAGTTGCCGACCACCATGACGTTGATGGCGCTGGGAATGCTGCCGAAAGCGCATCCGTTGTCGTTAGGCATGTTAGGGATGCACGGCGCACGCAGCACCAACTTCATCCTGCAAGAGGCGGATCTGCTGATCGTGCTGGGCGCGCGTTTTGATGACCGGGCGATAGGCAAAACCGAGCAGTTCTGCCCGAACGCCAAAATTATCCACGTCGATATCGACCGCGCGGAGCTGGGTAAAATCAAGCAGCCGCACATCGCGATTCAGGCGGATGTGGATGACGTGCTGGCGCAACTGATTCCACAAATTGAGGCGAAACCGCGCGCAGAGTGGCACCAGTTGGTCAGCGATTTGCAACGTGAATTTCCGTGTACCATTCCACAGGAAAGCGACCCACTCAGTCATTATGGTCTGATCAACGCCGTGGCGGCCTGTGTGGACGACAACGCGATTATCACTACCGACGTGGGCCAGCATCAGATGTGGGCGGCGCAGGCCTATCCGCTGAACCGTCCACGCCAGTGGCTGACCTCTGGCGGGCTGGGCACCATGGGATTTGGTCTGCCGGCGGCAATTGGCGCGGCGCTGGCGAACCCGGATAAGAAAGTACTGTGCTTCTCCGGCGACGGCAGTCTGATGATGAACATTCAGGAGATGGCGACCGCCAGCGAAAACCAACTGGATGTGAAAATCATCCTGATGAATAACGAAGCGCTGGGGCTGGTGCATCAACAGCAGAGTCTGTTTTACAAGCAGGGCGTTTTTGCGGCGACCTATCCGGGAACCATCAACTTCATGCAGATTGCTGCCGGATTTGGTTTGCATACCTGCGATCTGAATAACGAAGCGGACCCGCAGGCGGCATTGCAGGAGATCATCAGTCGGCCGGGACCGGCGCTGATCCATGTCCGCATTGATGCGGAAGAAAAAGTGTATCCAATGGTACCGCCAGGCGCGGCAAATACAGAGATGGTGGGGGAATAAGCCATGCAGAAACAATCACATGAGAACGTCATTCTGGAACTCACCGTCCGCAACCACCCAGGCGTTATGACCCACGTCTGCGGACTCTTTGCCCGCCGTGCATTTAACGTCGAGGGCATCCTCTGTCTGCCGATTCAGAGTAGCGACCAGAGCCGCATCTGGCTTCTGGTCAACGACGATCAGCGTCTGGAGCAGATGATTAGCCAAATCGATAAGCTGGAAGATGTGGTGAAAGTGGTACGTAATCAGTCAGACCCGACGATGTTCAACAAAATTGCCGTGTTCTTTGAGTAAATTAATCGCCGTCTGAATCAGGGGTAATCACATTGACAGAACCGTTCCGGCAGTGGGTGGCGTAATCTGCCGGTAACGGACGATCGCATATCAGGACATCAAAGGTGGAAAGCGGGCCGATGCTGGCGGGAGCGACCTCATCGAACAGGGCGTAACGCGTCAGTAAAATTTTACGTAATCCGCGCTCCATCGCTTTGCGCTTAGTGGCAAGGTCGTCCGGGTTAAACCAACTGACGCCGAAGTGCTCGTGTACGCCGCTGGCGGAGATAAAGACTTTCCGCGGATTCAGTGAATCCAGTGGTGACGGGTTATTGGCATCGTAGAACGCATCGCTCTTCGCCCGATAGGTTCCCCCGCAGAGGATTGCTGTGGCGTTGGGTTTTTCATTGAGCGCGATAAAAACCTGGTGCGAGTAGCAGATCCCGGTAAAGGTGATCTCGTCCGGGATCATGCTGATCACCAACGGCATCTCCGGACCATTATCAAAAAAGATCAGATCGTTTTCGCTCACCAGACCGGCCGCCAGGATCGCGACAGGCAAATCGTCGCGATGATGGGTTTTAACCGCAGGCAGCGGGGCGTGAGAGGACGCGGCAGGTTTATTCACCATGACGATATAGCCGCCGAGCAGCGTCAGGGGTAACGGTTCGTCATCCTGACTAAGGTCGCGGCGGATGGTCATCACGGAAACCTCCAGCATCCGCGCGGCGTCTTTCAGATGGATGCGGTCGGTCTTCTTCAACAGTTCCATCAGACGTCGAATACGTTCTTTTTGCTTGGTTTCCATTCACCTTCTCCGCGATACATGTTGCGTATGTTCCATCAGTAACATTTTTGTGTCCACTGGAACATTATGTTGCTGCATTACTATACGTCCGGCAGGCAGGAATTAAAAGCGCGTTCGTTCGCGTTTCTTTGATTATAACTAGTTTAATTTCAGTTAATTGTAACTATTGATGGATGGGGAAGGGTGATTGCATGTGCATAATGCGCCTAATAAATAAACAGTGAAATGATCTTCCAATCGCGATCGTAGTCACAAATGATACGGAAGTAACATGATAATGTTATTTTAATATCATTGTTGTGTGATTGTTTCTGAGAGGTAGTAAAATGGATATCGCGGTTATTGGCTCTAACATGGTGGATCTCATCACCTACACCAATCAGATGCCCAAAGAAGGGGAAACCCTGGAAGCGCCAGCGTTTAAAATCGGCTGCGGTGGTAAAGGTGCGAATCAAGCTGTTGCTGCGGCGAAACTCAATTCGAAAGTGCTGATGCTGACCAAAGTCGGTGACGATATCTTTGCGGATAACACGATTCGCAATCTCGAATCCTGGGGCATCAACACCACCTATGTCGAAAAAGTCCCGTGTACCAGTAGCGGCGTGGCGCCGATTTTTGTGAATGCGAACTCCAGTAACAGCATTCTTATTATTAAAGGGGCGAACAAATTCCTCTCTCCGGAAGATATCGATCGCGCTGCGGAAGATTTAAAAAAATGTCAGCTTATTGTCTTGCAACTGGAAGTTCAGCTGGAGACGGTTTATCACGCCATTGAATTTGGCAAAAAGCATGGCATTGAAGTGTTATTAAATCCCGCTCCGGCATTGCGGGAATTAGATATGTCGTACGCCTGTAAATGTGATTTCTTTGTACCGAATGAAACCGAGCTGGAAATATTAACCGGCATGTCGGTGGACTCGTATGATCATATTCGTACCGCCGCCCGATCCCTGGTGGATAAAGGGTTAAACAATATTATTGTCACCATGGGCGAAAAAGGTGCGTTATGGATGACGCGTGACCAGGAAGTTCATGTTCCGGCGTTTCGCGTTAATGCTGTTGATACCAGTGGCGCAGGCGATGCTTTTATCGGTTGCTTTGCCCATTACTATGTCCAGAGCGGAGATGTCGAAGCCGCGATGAAGAAAGCCGTCCTTTTCGCTGCGTTTAGCGTTACCGGGAAAGGCACACAATCCTCTTATCCGAGTATCGAACAATTTAATGAATTTCTTACCCTAAACGAATAATACTCCTGCACTGTAAAAGGTAGCACTATGAACGATAAAAACATCATTCAGATGCCCGATGGATATCTGAATAAGACCCCTCTGTTCCAGTTTATTTTGTTATCCTGTTTATTCCCGTTATGGGGATGCGCAGCCGCATTAAATGATATTTTGATTACGCAATTCAAAAGCGTATTTTCACTCAGCAACTTTGCCTCAGCATTAGTTCAGAGCGCCTTTTATGGCGGTTATTTTTTAATTGCGATCCCGGCATCCCTGGTGATTAAAAAGACCAGTTATAAAGTAGCGATATTAATCGGCCTGACGCTGTATATCGTCGGCTGTACGCTCTTTTTCCCGGCCTCACACATGGCCACTTACACCATGTTCCTTGCGGCGATCTTCGCGATTGCCATTGGTCTTAGCTTCCTGGAAACCGCGGCGAACACCTACAGTTCGATGATCGGTCCAAAAGCCTACGCCACCTTACGATTGAATATCAGTCAGACTTTCTATCCGATTGGCGCGGCGTCCGGCATTTTGCTGGGTAAATATCTGGTCTTTTCCGAAGGCGACAGTCTGGAAAAACAGATGGCGGGGATGAATGCCGAGCAGATCCATAACTTTAAAGTGTTGATGCTGGAAAACACCCTTGAGCCGTATAAGTACATGATTATGGTTCTGGTGGTGGTGATGGTACTGTTCCTGCTGACCCGCTTCCCGACCTGCAAAGTAGCGCAAACCGCCAACCATAAACGCCCGTCAGCGATGGACACATTGCGCTATCTGGCGAGCAATGCCCGTTTCCGCCGCGGTATTGTGGCGCAGTTTCTGTACGTGGGAATGCAGGTTGCCGTGTGGTCATTCACCATCCGTCTGGCGCTGGAGTTGGGCGATATCAACGAGCGTGATGCTTCTAACTTCATGGTCTATAGCTTTGCCTGCTTCTTTATCGGTAAGTTTATCGCCAACATCCTGATGACCCGTTTTAATCCGGAAAAGGTGCTGATCCTTTACTCCATTATCGGCGCGCTGTTCCTTGCCTATGTTTCGCTGGCTCCGAGCTTTAGCGCGGTATACGTCGCGGTACTGGTGAGCATTCTGTTTGGACCTTGCTGGGCGACCATCTATGCCGGTACGCTGGATACGGTCGATAACGAACATACTGAAATGGCGGGTGCGGTGATTGTGATGGCCATCGTTGGCGCCGCCGTGGTTCCGGCGATTCAGGGTTATGTGGCGGATATGTTCCACTCGCTACAACTCTCGTTCCTCGTCTCCATGCTGTGCTTCGTTTACGTAGGGGTTTACTTCTGGCGTGAAAGCAAAGTGCGCAGCCTGGCTGAAGCGACTGCATCCTGAGGAGAACGATGATGACAACACGTATTACGCTGTGGCGGACGCTCTTTGGTGAACATCCTCAAGTCCTGCTGGAGAACTGTGATTTCACGGTCACTGCCTTTCGTTATGCCAGCGGTGTGGAAGGGCTGAAGGTGCAGAACAGTCGTGGTCATCTGGTGATTCTGCCCTGGATGGGGCAGATGATCTGGGATGCCCGGTTTGATGGCCACGATCTGACCATGCGCAACATGTTCCGCCAGCCGAAACCCGCAACGGAAGTCGTGGCGACCTATGGCTGTTTTGCCTTCCATTCCGGCCTGCTGGCCAATGGCTGCCCGTCGCCGGAAGATACGCACCCGTTGCACGGTGAAATGGCCTGCGCCGCGATGGACGAGGCCTGGCTGGAACTGGACGGCGACAGTCTGCGCGTGACCGGACGCTACGAGTATGTGATGGGATTCGGTCATCATTATCAGGCGCAGCCTGCGGTGGTGATGCATAAAGCGAGCGCGCTGTTTGATATTCAGATGGCCGTCACTAACCTCGCATCCGTCGCGATGCCGTTACAGTACATGTGCCACATGAACTATGCGTACGTACCGGAAGCCACTTTCAGCCAGAATATCCCGGATGAGGCGCTGCGGCTTCGCGAATCGGTCCCGGCGCATGTGAAACCCACCGCACAGTGGCTGGCGTTTAATCAGCGGATCTTACAAGGCGACGCGTCGCTGGCCGCGCTCAATGAACCTGACTTTTACGATCCGGAAATCGTCTTCTTTGCCGACAAACTGGACAGGTATACGGATAGACCCGAATTCCGCATGATCGCCCCGGATGGCACCACGTTTGTCACCCGTTTCGCCAGTTCGGAACTCAACTATGTCACCCGCTGGATCCTGTATAACGGCGATCAGCAGGTCGCAGCATTCGCCCTGCCCGCCACCTGCCGTCCGGAAGGCTTTCTCGCCGCCCAGCGAAATGGCTCATTACTTGACGTGCCGCCGCAGCAAACGCGGAGTTTTACGGTCACCACGGGTATCGCCTGATCGCTCAAGGCTTGAACAGCAACGCGCTTATCGTTAAGGTAAGCGCGTTTTTTTTACCCGCCAGGACAGAGCCATGATTACCGTTGCCCTTATAGACGACCACCTTATCGTTCGCTCCGGCTTTGCCCAATTGCTTGGGCTGGAGGCCGATTTACAGGTGGTCGCCGAGTTTGGCTCGGGGCGTGAGGCGCTGGCGGGATTGCCGGGACGCGGTGTTCAGGTGTGTATTTGCGACATCTCGATGCCGGATATCTCCGGTCTGGAGCTGTTGAGCCAGTTGCCAAAAGGGATGGCGACCATCATGCTCTCGGTACACGACAGCCCGGCGCTGGTGGAACAGGCGCTGAACGCCGGGGCGCGCGGCTTTCTCTCCAAACGCTGCAGCCCGGATGAACTGATTGCCGCAGTACATACCGTGGCTACCGGCGGCTGTTATTTGACGCCAGAAATCGCCGTCAAACTGGCGGCTGGCCGCCAGGATCCGCTGACCCGGCGCGAGCGCCAGGTGGCGGAAAAACTGGCGCAGGGGATGGCGGTAAAAGAGATTGCTGTCGAGCTGGGGCTATCGCCGAAAACGGTGCACGTCCATCGCGCAAACCTGATGGAAAAACTGGGCGTCAGCAATGACGTTGAGCTGGCGCGGCGCATGTTTGACGGCTGGCAATGAAAACCCTGTTGTCACGGTTTATCACCGTTCTCGCCTGTTTTTTTATTTTCTCTGCCGCCTGGTTTTGTCTGTGGAGCATCAGCCTGCATCTGGTTGAGCGTCCGGAACTGGCGGTACTGCTGTTCCCGTTTGGTTTGCGCCTGGGGCTGATGCTGCAATGTCCACGCGGCTATTGGCCGGTATTGCTGGGCGCGGAATGGCTGCTGACCTTCTGGCTGGCGCAGGAAGTGGCGCTGGAGCATCTTCCCCTTTTGCTGATTGGCGGCCTGCTGACGCTGCTGCCCGTGGCGCTGATCTCCCGTTATCGCCATCAGCGTGACTGGCGAACGCTGCTGCTTCAGGGCGCGGCGTTGACGGCGGCAGCGCTGTTGCAGTCGCTACCCTGGCTGGGACAGGGGGAAGAAGCGTGGAATGCGCTGCTGCTGACCCTGACCGGCGGATTGACGCTGGCACCGATCTGCCTGGTGTTCTGGCACTATCTGACCAGTACGACCTGGCTGCCGTTGGGTCCGGCGCTGGTGTCGCAACCGGTGAACTGGCGCGGTCGGCACCTGATCTGGTATCTGCTGCTGTTTAGCGTCAGTCTGTGGCTCCAGTTGGGATTACCCGCAGAGCTTTCGCGATTTACCCCCTTCTGTCTGGCGCTGCCGATTATTGCGCTGGCCTGGCATTACGGCTGGCAGGGGGCACTGATCGCAACCCTGATGAACGCTATCGCGCTGATTGCCAGCCAGACCTGGCACGATCACCCCGTAGATTTATTGCTCTCCCTGTTGGCGCAAAGCCTGACCGGACTGCTGCTTGGCGCGGGTATTCAGCGTCTGCGCGAGCTGAACCAGTCGCTGCAAAACGAACTGGCGCGCAATCACCGGCTGGCGGAGCGCCTGCTGGAAACGGAAGAGAGCGTACGCCGCGACGTGGCGCGTGAGTTGCACGATGATATCGGCCAGACCATCACCGCGATCCGTACTCAGGCCGGAATCGTGCAGCGGCTGGCGGTTGAAAACGGCGGCGTGAAGCAGAGCGGACAGCTTATCGAACAGCTTTCGCTGGGCGTCTATGATTCCGTGCGCCGCCTGCTGGGACGCCTGCGTCCGCGCCAGTTGGATGATTTAACGCTGGAACAGGCGATCCGCTCGTTGATGCGGGAAATGGAGCTGGAAAGTCGCGGCATCGTCAGCCATCTCGACTGGCGTATCGACGAGACGGCGCTCAGCGAGGGTTTGCGGGTGACGCTGTTTCGCGTCTGTCAGGAAGGGCTGAACAATATAGTGAAACATGCCAACGCCAGCGCGGTGACGCTGCAGGGCTGGCAGCAGGACGAGCGGCTGATGCTGGTGATTGAGGATGACGGCAGCGGTCTGCCGCCGGGCTCCGGTCAGCAGGGTTTTGGCCTGACCGGGATGCGCGAGCGCGTTACGGCGCTCGGCGGTTCGCTGACGATTTCCTGCACGCACGGTACGCGAGTCAGCGTCTCGCTACCCCTGCGTTACGTTTGAGGAGCGGCAATGCTAACCTTTTTTAACGCCCCGGCGAATGCGCCGCAGTTAACGGACAAGCGCGAGATCGACGATCTTTATCGCTACTGGCGTCGCCATATTCTGCTGACCATCTGGCTGGGCTACGCCCTGTTCTATTTCACGCGGAAAAGTTTTAACGCCGCCGTCCCGGACATTCTCGCCAACGGCGTGTTAACCCGCAGCGATATCGGCCTGCTGGCGACGCTGTTTTACATCACCTATGGCGTGTCGAAATTCGTTTCCGGCATCGTCAGCGATCGTTCTAACGCCCGCTATTTTATGGGGATAGGGCTGATTGCCACCGGCATCGTCAATATTCTGTTTGGTTTCTCCACTTCGCTCTGGGCGTTTGCCCTGCTGTGGGCGCTGAACGCTTTCTTCCAGGGATGGGGCGCGCCGGTGTGTGCACGTCTGCTGACAGCATGGTATTCGCGCAACGAGCGCGGCGGCTGGTGGGCTATCTGGAATACCGCCCACAACGTTGGCGGTGCGTTGATTCCGATCGTCATGGCTGCTGCGGCACTGCATTATGGCTGGCGTGCCGGGATGATGATGGCCGGAATGCTGGCGATCGTCGTCGGGATTTTTCTTTGCTGGCGACTGCGCGACCGTCCGCAGGCCGTGGGGCTGCCACCGGTGGGCGACTGGCAGCACGATGCCCTGGAAATTGCTCAGCAACAAGAGGGCGCGGGACTGACCCGTAAAGAGATCCTCACGAAATACGTGCTGCTCAACCCTTATATCTGGCTGCTATCACTCTGTTATGTGCTGGTGTACGTGGTGCGCGCCGCCATCAACGACTGGGGCAATCTGTATATGTCCGAGACGCTGGGGGTCGATCTGGTGTCCGCCAACATGGCGGTGACGATGTTCGAGCTGGGCGGATTTATCGGCGCGCTGGTGGCGGGCTGGGGGTCGGACAAACTGTTCAACGGCAATCGTGGGCCGATGAACCTGATTTTTGCCGCCGGAATTTTGCTTTCGGTGGGTTCACTGTGGCTGATGCCGTTTGCCAGTTATGTAATGCAGGCGGCCTGCTTCTTCACCACCGGATTCTTTGTCTTTGGCCCGCAGATGCTGATCGGTATGGCGGCGGCGGAGTGTTCGCACAAAGAGGCGGCAGGGGCGGCAACCGGATTTGTTGGGCTGTTTGCTTATCTCGGTGCATCGCTTTCCGGCTGGCCGCTGGCGCAGGTACTGGAAACCTGGCACTGGACCGGTTTCTTCGTGGTCATCGCTATCGCTGCCGGGATCTCCGCCCTGCTGTTACTGCCATTCCTCAACGCCCAGGCTCCACGTGAGGCCAGCGAAGCGTGATGCAGTTCACTTTTTTACCGCGAGTGGGGCAAAACTAAGAAATTTTCCCGGTTTCGCCTGGACGCTGTCTCAGGCATGTCTCCCGACTGATTTTTACAATGCCTGCCATTCGCAGGTATAAAAATTAGCCCGGGAGTGTCCTATGCTGGCTTTTCTAAACCAGGTTCGTAAACCGACCCTGGATCTGCCGCTCGATGTGCGGCGCAAGATGTGGTTCAAACCGTTCATGCAGTCTTATCTGGTGGTCTTCATCGGCTACCTGACTATGTATTTGATCCGAAAGAACTTTAACATCGCCCAGAACGATATGATTTCCACCTACGGGTTGAGCATGACGCAACTGGGGATGATTGGTCTGGGGTTCTCAATCACCTACGGCGTGGGTAAAACGCTGGTTTCCTATTATGCGGACGGCAAAAACACCAAGCAGTTCCTGCCGTTTATGCTGATCCTCTCTGCAATTTGTATGCTCGGCTTCAGCGCCAGCATGGGAACGGGTTCCGTAAGCCTGTTCCTGATGATCGCCTTCTATGCCCTGAGTGGTTTCTTCCAGAGCACCGGCGGCTCGTGCAGCTATTCCACTATCACCAAATGGACGCCTCGCCGTAAGCGCGGCACTTTCCTCGGCTTCTGGAATATCTCTCATAACCTTGGCGGCGCAGGTGCGGCAGGCGTGGCGCTGTTCGGTGCGAACGTGCTGTTCGACGGACACGTGATTGGGATGTTTATCTTCCCGTCGATTATCGCTCTGATTGTTGGCTTTATCGGTCTGCGCTTTGGTAGCGACTCGCCGGAATCGTATGGTCTCGGTAAAGCTGAAGAACTGTTCGGCGAAGAGATCAGTGAAGAGGATAAAGAGACCGAAGAAAATGACATGACCAAATGGCAGATCTTCGTTGAATACGTGCTGAAAAACAAAGTGATCTGGCTGCTCTGTTTCTCGAACATCTTCCTGTACGTGGTGCGTATCGGCATCGATCAGTGGTCTACCGTGTACGCTTTCCAGGAGCTGAAACTGTCCAAAGAGGTGGCAATTCAGGGCTTTACCTTGTTTGAAGTGGGGGCGCTGGTCGGTACGCTGCTGTGGGGTTGGCTCTCGGATCTGGCGAACGGTCGCCGTGCGCTGGTGGCCTGCGTGGCGCTGGCGCTGATCATCGCGACGCTTGGCGTGTACCAACATGCCAGCAACCAGTATGTCTATCTCGCGTCACTGTTTGCGCTCGGCTTCCTGGTGTTTGGCCCGCAACTGTTGATTGGCGTGGCGGCGGTGGGTTTTGTTCCGAAAAAAGCCATTGGCGCGGCGGACGGTATCAAGGGTACCTTTGCGTACTTGATCGGCGATAGCTTTGCCAAGTTAGGTCTGGGGATGATTGCCGACGGTACGCCAGTGTTTGGTTTGACCGGCTGGGCGGGTACCTTCGCTGCGCTGGACGCTGCCGCGATTGGCTGCATCTGCCTGATGGCGATGGTCGCCGTTATGGAAGAGCGCAAAATTCGCCGGGAAAGAAAAATTCAGCAGTTAAGAACCGCTTAAGTGTGTAATTGGTAACATTTTGCCCAGCCTGCGCGCTGGGCTTTTTTCCTCCCGCCTAAACGTTTTCCGAATCCGGGCAATATTGCTCTCCCCTCGCAGTTTTCCCCCATGATGCCAGCTTAAGGTAATCCTTCTGATTTATATGCAAAAAGGGTTTAAGCATGAGTGGAAAACCGGCGGCGCGTCAGGGCGACGGCACCATGAAGGGTGGCCCGATAATCCAGGGCTCTGCGGGTGTGATGATTGGCGCACCTACCGGCGTGGCCTGCTCGGTCTGCCCGGGAGGGATGACTTCCGGTAACCCGGTCAATCCGTTGCTGGGTGCAAAGGTGCTGCCCGGCGAAACCGATTTCGCCCTGCCCGGCCCGTTGCCGTTTGTGCTCTCGAGGACTTACAACAGCTACCGGACGAAAACGCCTGCACCGGTGGGTATTTTTGGCCCCGGGTGGAAAGCGCCCTTCGATATCCGCTTACAAATCCACGATAACGAACTGATCATTAACGATAACGGCGGCAGAAGCATCCACTTTGAGCCGCTGTTTCCCGGTGAAACGGCCTTCAGCCGCAGCGAATCGCTCTGGCTGGCGCGGGGCGGCGTGCCGGCGCTGCATGAAAGCAATCCGCTGCACACACTGTGGCAGTCGTTGCCGGAAGACATTCGCACCAGTCCACACGTGTATCTGGCAACCAACAGCGTTCAGGGACCGTGGTGGATCCTGGGCTGGTCTGCGCGCGTACCGGGAGCGGA